>NZ_SOGI01000034.1:0-18401 GCF_004403385.1 Cryobacterium sp. TMT4-31 | reverse complement strand
GGTCACATTCCGAACCCGGAAGCTAAGACTCTTTGCGCCGATGGTACTGCAGGGGGGACCCTGTGGGAGAGTAGGACACCGCCGGACTTAACTTAGAAAAAACAGAAAAGCCACCCCACCAGGGGTGGCTTTTCTGCGTTTAACCCCCCACCAGCCCGGTTCCGCGAGTTTTCGGTGCTCAACTCACAGTTCGCGGACATGGCACGATGGGGACTCACCTTAATCCGGGGGAGAGAGCTATGACCGTCGCCACCTGGCCCGTCGCGGAACTGCACGTGCACATCGAGGGCACCCTCGAGACCGAGCTGCTCGTGACCCTGGCCCGACGCAACAACGTCGAACTGCCCAGCTACGACCCCGCGGCCTTGCGAGAGCTGTACAGGTTCACCGATCTGCAGTCGTTCCTCGACATCTACTACGAAAACCTGGCGGTGCTTCGCACCGAGGCCGACTTCTACGATCTCGGAATGGCGTACCTCACCCGCGCATCCGCCGCAGGAGTGCGCCGTGCCGAGATCTTCTTCGACCCGCAGACCCACTTGGCCAACGGCATCCCCCTCGACGTGGTGTTCGGCGGCCTCACCCGCGCCCTCGGCGACGCCCGAGCCACGCTGGGCATCTCCGCCGACCTCATCCTCTGCTTCCTCCGTCATCTGGGCGGTCGGGCCGCAATGGAGACCTTGGAGGCGGCCCTCCCGTACCTCGACCAGTTCATCGGCGTCGGACTCGACTCCGCCGAGGTCGGTTTCCCGCCCTCCCTGTTCACCGAGGTCTTCGCCAAGGCCACGGCCCTCGGGCTGCACAGGGTGGCGCACGCGGGCGAGGAGGGCGGGCCGGACTACGTGCGCGAAGCCCTCGACCTGTTGGGGGTGGAGCGGATTGATCACGGCATCCGCGCCATCGAAGACCACGACCTCGTCGAGATTCTCCGCAAGCGGCAGATCCCGCTCACGGTGTGCCCGCTCTCGAATGTGTGCCTGCGGGCCATTCCGATGCTCGGCCTGCATCCGCTGCCCGCCATGCTCGCCGTCGGCCTTCTGGTGACCGTCAACAGCGACGACCCCGCCTACTTCGGTGGCTACGTCGATGACAACCTGGCGGCCCTGCAGCGCGAGTTCAGCCTGGATCACCACCAGATGGCGACGCTGGCCCGCAACTCGTTCGTGGCCTCGTTCCTGCCCGAAGATGAGAAACGCCGACACATCACGGCCGTGGACGAGCACCTTGAGGGGCTGCTGCGACTAACCTCGGGAGCATGAGCAATAGCCTCCCGAACGTGCAGCAGGACCTCGGTGTGGAGGTCGTGGCCCTGGTCACCAAGTGGCTGGCCGACAGTGCGACGATCCCAGCAGACGTTTCCGCTGAGCGGCTCGCCGGCGTACTGAAGGACCCCAACGGGCTCGACTTCACCGTGGGGTTCGTCGACGGCGTCATGCGACCGGAGGACGTGATGGTCGCCGGCTACAACCTGCAACGGGTGGCCAAGCTCGCGCCGGCCTTCCTGCCGCCGGTTCTGCGAGGCGCCATCGGCGTCGGCGGCGTCATGGGCCCGGTACTGCCGTGGGTCGTGATCCCGGCAGCCCGCAAGGTGCTGCGCCAGATGGTCGGTCACCTGGTGGTGGATGCGACGGCAGACAAGCTCGGCCCCTCCATCGAGGCACTCAAGGAATCCGGCAACCGGCTCAACATCAATCTGCTCGGCGAAGCCGTGCTGGGCGAGAAAGAGGCGCTGCGTCGCCTCGCCGGCACTCGCGAACTCCTGGCCAGGGACGACGTGGACTACGTGTCGATCAAGGTCTCCTCGATCGCCAGCCAGCTGTCGATGTGGGCGTTCGACGAGGCCGTCGACAGGGTCGTCGAACGCCTGACCCCGTTGTACGAGCTCGCCGCGGCGTCACCGACACCCAAGTTCATCAACCTCGACATGGAGGAATACCGCGACCTCGACCTCACCATCGCGGTCTTCGAACGCATCCTCGACCAGCCGCGGCTGCAGGGCCTCGAGGCCGGAATCGTGCTGCAGGCCTACCTGCCCGACGCGCTCGGCGCGCTGCAAGGCCTCACCCAGTGGGCGCACGCCCGCCGAGCCGGCGGCGGCGCCCCCATCAAGGTGCGCCTGGTCAAGGGGGCCAACCTTGCGATGGAGCACGTGGATGCGACGGTGCACGACTGGCCGCTTGCCACCTACGTCAGCAAGCAGGACACCGATACCAACTACAAGCGTGTGCTCAACTGGGCGCTCACCCCGCAGAACACCGACGCCGTGCGCATCGGGGTGGCCGGGCACAACCTGTTCGACGTGGCCTATGCGCACTTGCTCGCCGAGCAGCGCGGTGTAGACGACCGCATCGAGTTCGAAATGCTGTTGGGCATGGCCACGAGCCAGGCCGAGGCCGTGAAGAAGGACGTCGGCCGGCTGCTGCTCTACACGCCGGTGGTGAACCCCGCGGAGTTCGATGTGGCCATCAGCTACCTCATCCGCCGCCTCGAGGAGAACGCGAGCGAGGAGAACTTCATGTCGGCGGTGTTCGAACTGGCCGACACCCCGGCCCTGTTCGAGCGGGAGAAACAGCGCTTCCTCGACTCTCTGGCCGCCCTCGAGACCGCCCCGGGCGCGCCGGGCGGCACCGTGTTCGTGCCGCCGGCGAACCGGGACCAGGACCGCTCGGTGGTTGTGCCTCTCGAGCCCCTGCCCGACGACTCGCCCCCGCTGACGACCCCGCCGGCCGACGCCGACGACCCCAACCTCACCGCGATGGTGCTCGGCCTGACCCGGGGTTCGGTCTCCACGAGCCGGTCGGTTCTGGGCGGTTTCCACAACGAACCCGACACCGACCCGTCCCTCCCGGCGAACCGCGCCTGGGGCCGGAGCATCCTGGCCAGGGTCGAGACGTCGATGCTGGGCAGGGAGAGCATCAAGCAGGCCCGCATCGATGACGCCGACAGGCTCGATGAGGTCATCGCCACCGTCACCGCGGCCGGAGCCGCCTGGGGGCAGAAGCCGGGCATCGAGCGCGCCCAGGTGTTGCACCGCGCGGGTCTGGCCCTGGCCGCCAACCGCGACCGCCTGATCGAGGTGATGGCCTCCGAAACCGGAAAGACCATCGCCGAGGGTGACCCGGAGGTCAGCGAAGCCATCGACTTCGCGCACTACTACGCCGCACAAGCCCGCGAGCTCGACAGGGTGCAGGGCGCCATCTTCGTACCCTCACGGCTCACCGTGATCACGCCGCCGTGGAACTTCCCGGTGGCCATCCCGGCCGGCGGCGTGCTCGCCGCCCTTGCCGCGGGCTCCGGCGTGATCATCAAGCCGGCGGCTCTCGCCCAGCGCACCGGCGCCGTGATGGTCGAAGCGCTCTGGGAGGCCGGGGTTCCGCGCGAGCTTCTCGCCCTCGTCGACCTGCCCGACCGGGCTCTCGGTAGCCGGCTGTTGGCCCATCCCGACGTTGACAGGGTCATCCTCACCGGTGCCTACGAGACCGCCACGCTGTTCCGCGGCCTGCGAGAGGACCTCCCGCTCCTGGCCGAGACCAGCGGCAAGAACGCCATCATCGTCACCCCGTCCGCCGACCTCGACCTGGCCGCCGCCGACGTGATCAAGAGCGCCTTCGGCCATGCCGGCCAGAAGTGCTCCGCCGCCAGCCTGGTGATCCTGGTCGGGTCGGTCGCGCGGTCCACCCGATTCCTGGGCCAGCTGGTGGATGCCGCGACATCGCTCCGGGTGGGCCGCCCCGCCGACCCGGACAGCCAGATGGGCCCCATCATCGAGCCCGCCGACGGCAAGCTGTTACACGCGCTGACCGAGCTCGGCGCCGGCGAAAGCTGGCTGGTCAAGCCCCAGCTGCTCGATGACGACCTCGAGACCGGGGTCGGGCAGCTGTGGTCGCCCGGCATCCGCAGCGGCGTCGCCCCCGGCTCGTACTTCCACCTCACCGAGTTCTTCGGCCCGGTGCTCGGTGTCATGCACGCCCGGAATCTCGAGGAAGCCATCCGCTACCAGAACGCCGTCGACTACGGGCTCACGGCCGGGCTGCACTCGCTCGACGCCGACGAGATCGCCCAGTGGGTCGACACGGTTCAGGCCGGCAACCTCTACGTGAACCGCGGGATCACCGGCGCGATCGTGCGGCGACAGCCGTTCGGCGGCTGGAAGCGCTCGGCGGTCGGACCCGGCTCCAAGGCCGGCGGCCCCAACTACCTCTTCGGTCTGGGCGGCTGGGTCACCGATCCGGGAGTCAACAGCTCCACCCTGCACCTGCGGGGCCTCGAACAGCGCATCACCGATCTCATCGAGGCTTCTCAGCCGTCGCTGCCCTACGAGGAGTTCGACGTGTTGCGTCGCTCGGCGCTCAGCGACGCCCTCGCTTGGCGTGAGGAGTTCGACGTTGTCGCGGACGTGTCCGCGCTCGGGCTGGAGCGCAACCTGTTCCGGTACCGCCCGCTGCCGGTCACCGTGCGGCTGGGCGACGACGGCAGCCTGGCCCTGCTGTTGCGCGTGATCGCGGCCGGCCTGCTGTCCAAGTCCAGGTTCGTCGTCTCCAGCGCCGTGCCGGTGCCGCCGAGGGTGCGAGCGGTCCTCGCTCCCCGCGATATCCCCGTGATCATCGAGAGCGACGAGGAATGGCTGGCCAGGGCCGCCGCCGGCGGAATCAGCACGAGCCGGGTGCGGCTGATCGGCAGCGACCCGCAGGCCGGAGCCGCTGTTGCAGCCACGGCTTTCGCCCACGCCCTCGGCGGCAGCCCGGACATCGCCGTCTACGCGCATCCGGTCACCCAGTCCGGACGGGTCGAGCTGCTGCCGTTCCTCCGGGAACAGGCGATCTCGATCACCGCGCACAGGTTCGGCAACCCGAGCACCCTCACTGATGAGGTCATCTAGCGCAATAATGGCTGCGGTCGAAGGCGAGGTGATCCAGTGGCAGCACCGACGTTCCTCCGGCTGCGCCGTGAGGCCTGGGGATTCATCATCGGGTCGGTGCTTTTCATCGTGGGTGCCGTTCCCGGTTTTTTGGAAGCCGTCGGCCCGGTGGCCGACAACCTGACCTTTTTCATCGGCTCACTGTTCTTCACCCTCGCCGCGTTCATCCAACTCAATCTCAGCGGTCGGCGGCCGCCGCGCAGCACCACCAACCGGCCGGACCGGTTCGACTGGTGGGCCGCGGCCATCCTGTTCGCCGGCACCCTGTTCTTCAACCTGAGCACCGTGACGGCTCTGGCGGCCAGTCTCGGCGGCACCGAGCGCACCGGGTGGCGTCCGGATGCCTACGGGTCTGTCTGCTTCCTGCTCTCCAGTCTCCTCGCCGTTGTTGCGACCACCGGGCGAGATGCCCTGTGGGACCCGGAGGCCCGAACCTGGCGGGGTGCCTGGCTGAACCTCCTGGGGTCGGTGGCCTTCGGCATCGCCGCGGTCGGCGCGTATCCGATAGCGGAGTCCGGCCAACAGTTTCTGGCGAGCTGGGCTACTGTCGGCACCATCACGGGTGGTGCCTGCTTCCTGGTGGCCGCCGCCCTCACCAGGCCCGGTACGCCACGCCTCTCCTGACCCTCCCCGAACCCGGGCGCGCGGCCCGGTGACGGCACCACCGTCAGAAAGGCTGATAATGGAAGGTAAGCGTCGCAGCATCCACCGACATCCGGAGCCGCTGTGGGCATCAGCTTACGCACGGTTGACACCCAGACTTCTGGGAGAAAATCGATAGGACATGATTTGTCGCCACCCATAACTCGACAGGGGACCCCGTTGGACGGAAACGCAACAACGATGCACCGCAATGTCGCGTTGTTGTCGGTCGCCACGACCATCGCCCCGCGCATCACCACCTCCGAAGAGATCGATGCTCGCCTGCAGCCGGCGCTCAAGCGACTGCGCCTGCCCAAGGGGCTGCTGCAGCGCGTCGCCGGAGTGCACGAACGACGCAATTGGGACGTGGGGCAGGCCTTCGACGACGCCGCCGTCTCCGCGGGCAAACGTGCCCTCGCTCAAGCCGGTGTCGATCCCAGCGAGGTGGGGTTGATGATCAACACCTCGGTCACCCGTAAGCACCTGGAACCCTCTGTCGCGGTGCGCATCCACCACGGACTCGGTCTGCCGTCGTCGGCCACGAACTTCGATATCGCCAACGCCTGCCTGGGCTTCGTCAACGGCATGACCCTGGCCGCCCAGCTCATCGACTCCGGCCAGATCAAGTACGCCGTGATCATCGACGGCGAGGATGCCGACGAGATCCAGACCAACACCATCGAGCGCCTCGGCCGGCCCGACATCGGACGCAAGGACTTCATGAGCGAGTTCGCCAGCCTCACGCTGGGCTCCGGCGCCGCTGCGGCCGTGCTCGGCCGGGCCGACGCGCATCCGGAGGGACACCGCATCCTCGGCGGCGTGACCCGGGCGGCCACCCAGTTCAACGACCTCTGCGTCGGCAGCGTTGACGGCATGTTCACCGACGCCAAGGCCCTGCTCAAGGGCGGCATGGAACTCGTCGTGTCGGCCTGGACCGAAGCCAAACGGGATTGGAGCTGGTCGAACATGGACCGCTACATCCTGCACCAGGTGTCTGATGTGCACACCAACGCCATTGTGAAGGCAACCGGCCTGGACCGCAGCAGGGTGCCGCTGACCTACCCCAGCTATGGCAATGTGGGGCCCGCCTCCATCCCGATCACGCTCTCCGAAGAGGCCGCTCGACTCCAGCCCGGCAACCGGGTCCTGCTGATGGGCGTCGGCTCCGGCCTCAACACGGCCATGATGGAGATTCAGTGGTGAGCTTCCGGCTGCCGCGATCCGCGACGGCCCTTGCTCCGGCGAGCGTGCCGCCGAGCGGGCTGCCCGGCCTGGACCCGGACTGGTCCCGGATCGTCGATGTGGTCGAGAGCAGCCTGGCCGATGACGGCACGACGCCGGGTGCCAGCCACGCCTGGCACCTGCTCGACAACGGCGAACAGCTGGCCGCGCTCGGGGCGGAGCCGGTCGGCACGATCCTGTGCGTACACGGCAACCCCACCTGGTCCTACCTGTGGCGTGACCTCGTGGCCCAGGCCACCGCGGCGGCGACCACCGGCCGGCCGGCCTGGCGCGTCATCGCGGTCGACCAGCTCGACATGGGTTTCTCCGAGCGCACCGGCGTCGCCCGCCCGCTCGCCCGACGAGTGCGCGACCTCGACGACCTGACCCGTGCCCTCGGCCTCACCGGTCCGGTGGTGACCTTCGGCCATGACTGGGGCGGCGTGGTCTCCCTGGGCTGGGCCGTCGACCACCCCGAGCACCTCGCCGGCGTCATGCTGCTGAACACCGCCATCCATCAGAGCGACACCGAACCCATCCCCGCCCCGCTGCGCCTCGCGCTCGCCCGCGGTGTGCTCGGTGCCGGCACCGTGACCACCACGGCGTTCCTGGACACCACCCTCGCGCTCGGGCACCCGGCCCTGCCGGCGGCGGTCAAGAACGCCTACCGGGCGCCGTACCGCACCCCCGCCCGCCGCGGCGGCATCGGCGGCTTCGTCGCCGACATCCCGGTGGACGCCCGCCACGACAGCCACGCGGAGCTCGACCGCATCGCCGAGTCGCTCCGCTCGCTCACGGTTCCCGCCCTGCTGCTCTGGGGCCCGCGGGACCCGATCTTCAGCGACAGGTACCTCGACGACCTCAGCGACCGGCTGCCGCACGCCGCCGTGCACCGCTTCGAGGGTGCCGGACACCTCATCGCCGAAGACGTGGACTACGCCGGCGCCGCACTCGGCTGGCTTGCCGAGAGCCTGGTCGAGCTGAGCCCGGTCGTCGAGCTTGTCGAGACCCAGACGGCGCCTGCCGACGTACTCCAGCCCCTCTGGCACTACCTCGACGAGCTGCGGGACAGCGACGAGACCGCCCTCATCGACATGGCTCCCGGCAAGGGCGCCGACCCCCGCGTGGTCAGCTGGCGGCTGCTCTCCCGCCGGGTCCGCGAGATCGCGGCCGGTCTGCACCAGATCGGCGTGCGCCGCGGCGACCGCGTCTCCCTGCTCGTGCCGCCCAGCGCCGACCTCACCGCGGTGCTCTACGCGTGCATCCGCCTCGGCGCGATCGTGGTCGTGGCCGACGCCGGTCTCGGACTCACCGGCCTCACCCGCGCGGTCCGCGGCGCCCGCCCCGACCACGTCATCGGTGCGTTGCCCGGCCTGATGGCCGCCAGGGCCCTCGGCTGGCCCGGCCAGAGGATCTCCGTCAACCGGCTTCCCACCGCCAGCCGTCGCGCCCTCGGCGTCTCCTACGCCCTCGCCGATCTGATCTCGCTGGGCCGGGACGAAGAGCTTCCCGAACCGCCCCAGCCGGACGACGTCGCCGCGGTGCTGTTCACCTCCGGCTCCACCGGACCCGCCAAGGGCGTCGTCTACACCCACGGCCAGCTGTCGGCCGTCAGCCGTGCGCTGCACGCCCAGTACGGCGTCGGCCGCGGCACCGGCCTGGTAGCCGGCTTCGCACCGTTCGCTCTGCTCGGCCCGGCTCTGGGTGCCCGCTCGGTGACCCCGGACATGGACGTCACCGCCCCGAAGACGCTGACCGCCACCGCGGTCGCCGCCGCCGTGGCCGCGATCGACGCCACCGTCGTGTTCCTGTCCCCGGCCGCGCTGGCCAACGTCGTGGCGACCCAGGGTGAACTGACCCCGGCCGACCGTGCCGCCCTGGCCCGGGTGACGAGCTTCCTCTCAGCGGGCGCCCCGGTGTCCGAACCTCTGCTGGCCTCGGCCGCCGCCCTGATGCCCGGAGCCAGCGCCCACACGCCGTACGGCATGACCGAGGGCCTGCTGATGACCGACATCACCCTCGACGGCATCCGCGAGGCCGCCATCGACGACGAGGCGCGCGGCCCCGGCGGCGTCTGCGTCGGCCGCCCCACGGCGACCACCCGAGTGCGCATCAGCGCCCTCGACGAAACGGGAACCGCCGTCGGAGAGCTCTCCGAAGCTCCGCAGGTCACCGGCGAGATCGTGGTCTCGGCTCCGCACGTGAAGGACCACTACGACAGGCTCTGGCTCACCGACCAGGCCGCCACCCGCATGGTCACCCCCGGAGACCGCTGGCACCGCACCGGCGACGTCGGTCACCTCGACGCCTCCGGCCGGCTCTGGGTTGAGGGTCGCCTGCCACACGTGATCACCACGCCGCACGGTGTCGTCACCCCCGTCGGACCGGAGTTAGCCGTTTCGGCCCTGGCCGGCGTCGACCGCGCCGCCGCCGTGGGCGTCGGACCGGCCGGCAGCCAGCAAATCGTCGTCGTCGTCGAGACTGTGCCGCCGGCCACCCGGGTCGGCCTGGCCGAGCCTGCGCTTGCCGCGACCGTGCGCGGCGTCGCCGGCCAGCCGGTCGCGGCCGTGCTCGTCGTTCCGCACCTGCCCACCGACATCCGCCACAACTCGAAGATCGACCGCACGCGCCTGGCCGGCTGGGCGCACGGCATCCTCACCGGCGCCAGGCTCACCCAGCCATGAGGGTGCTCGTCACCGGTGCCAGCGGCTTTCTCGGCCGGGCTGTCGCGGCCGCCATCGTCGCCGCCGGCCACGAGGTGCGCTGCTTCCAGCGCCGGCCCAGCGGCGTCGCCGGCGCCACTGACGCGCTGGGCTCGATCACCGAGCCGGCCGACGTCGCCGCGGCCGTCGCCGGGGTCGACGCCATCGTGCACCTGGCCGCCAAGGTCTCCCTCGCCGGCCCGCCCGCCGAGTTCGAGACCGTGAACGTGGGCGGCACCCGCACCCTGATCGCCGCCGCCCGTACGGCGGACGTGCAGCGCCTGGTCTTCGTGTCGTCGCCGTCGGTCGCCCACTCCGGCGCATCCATCACCGGCAGTGATGCGCTACCCGCCGACCCCGACCACGCCCGAGGCGACTACGCCCGCACCAAGGCCGCCGCCGAGCTGCTGGCGCTCGCCGCGGACTCGGCCGAGCTGCGGGTCGTCGCCGTGCGGCCGCACCTGGTCTGGGGCCCCGGCGACACCCAGCTGATCGCGCGGATCGTGGAACGCGCCAGGGCCGGCCGGCTGCCGCTGCTCGGGCACGGCGCCGCTCTCATCGACAGCACCTACATCGACAACGCCGCCGGCGCCATCGCGGCCGCTCTCGAGCGGGTGGATGCCGTACACGGCAACGCCTACGTCATCACCAACGGAGAGCCCCGGCCGGTGGCCGAGATACTGGCCGGCATCTGCACGGCAGCGGGAGTTGAGCCACCGACCTGGAGCGTGCCGGCGAGTGTGGCCCGCGCGGCCGGCTCCGTCATCGAGGCGGCCTGGCGGGTGGTCCCGGGCGAGGACGAACCGCCGATGACCCGGTTCCTCGCCGAGCAGCTCTCCACCGCGCACTGGTTCGACCAGCGCCGCACCCGCGCCGACCTGCACTGGACCCCGGCGGTCTCCCTCGACGAGGGCCTGGCCCGCCTCGCAGAGCACTACCGCACCGCCTGAGCCCTCGACTAACGGCGCCTCACCCGCCTACCGGCGCTTGACCCGCATATCGCTCTCAAAGCCCCGGATGCCCCTGGCGCTACACCTGCACAGCGGCGCCTGACCCGCACAGCGCGCGCGAGCGGGGAGGCCGTGAGTCGCGCCAAGGTGCTCCTTCGGGCGTGCTGAAGGGGCGCAACGCCGCAATTCGCAGGCGATGCGCGCAGCGTGCTTGTCGACATCCGACCGATGGCGGCATACTCGCACCATGGACTTCCGCACCGTCATCGAGCAATCCGGTGCCACCGCCACGGGCATCCCCGTGCCAGAGGAGGTGGTCGCGGCGCTCGGCCCCGGCAAGCGGCACGCCATCACCGTCACCCTCAACGGGCACAGCTACCGCAGCTCGGTGGCACCGTACCGGGGCGCCTACATGATCGCCCTCAGCGCCGAGAACCGCATCAAGGCCGGGGTGGCGGGCGGCGATGAGGTGGACGTGACCATCGAACTCGACGATCAACCGCGCACCGTCGATGAGCCCGACGTGCTGCGGGCCGCGCTCGCCGCGGACACGGCAGCACGCACCGCCTTCGACGCCCTCTCCTACAGCAACCAGCGCAAGCACGTGCTCGCGCTCGAAAGCGCCAAGACCGACGCCACCCGTCAGCGCCGTCTCGACGCGGTTCTCGCTGAGCTGCGCGGTGCCTGACCTCAGCTACACGGTGCCGGACCACGCCCGCCCGGTCGGCTCAGCCCGGCAGCCCCAACGCCCCGCGCACGATGGTCAGTGCCTCACCGGGGTCGACCCCGAGCGATTTCGCCCGGTCGGCGTAGGCCACCGCGGCGAGCTGCATCTGCCGCTGCGTCGCATCCCCGGTGGCAGCCACGAAGGAACCCAGCCGCCCGCGCGTCTCGATCACCTCGTCCTGCTCCAGCGCACGGTAGCTGCGCGCCACGGTGTTGGGGGCGAGGCCCAGGTCTTCGGCCAGACGGCGCACCGTGGGCAGCTTGTCGCCGGGCGTCAGGGTGCCGGTGCGCACGGCCTCGATCACCTGGATGCGGATCTGCTCGAATGGGGGCGTGGTTGAGCGTGGGTCGACGACGAGTCTCACGGGCGGCCGCTCTCGACCGGAGCGGCTACTCCGTGTGTGCCGCGGCGCAGCTCCGCGGCCACGTCCGGCCAGAGCCGGGTGAGGTAGTGCGGCGGACGGCGTGACCCCATCGAGAGCAGAGCCACACCCACCGAGCCCATGACCAGTGGCACGATGGAAAAGGCCACAGACATGGCGGTTCCGGTTCCCGACGAGGGTGTCACCGCCGAGCTGACGGAGGTCAGCACCACGACCACACTGCAGAGCGCCCCCAGCGCGGGAGTCTGCACCAGTGCACGCAGCGTCCAACTGCGGAGAGCGTCGGACCACGCCAACTCCATGTCGTTGCCGGCGGGCTGGCCCCGCCCCACCAAGCGAGTCGACAGGATGCGGCCGACTCCGGCCGATGCGAGCGAGATGATCCACAGCACAAAGCCGGGCCACCACAGAGAAGGGATGCTCGCGTCACTGAGCACGTCGTCGGGACCGACCAGGATCAGCGCGGCCACGGCGGCCAGTGCCACTCCGCTGACACCCATGGCAACGGGACCGCACCAGAGGTCGACGGTGGAGAGATAGTCCGCACGGCGCGGCGTGGGCGCCCGCGCCACGCGAGGACGATCGCCGAGCGAGACGAACGCCGACCTGAACTCCGCAACGCACAGTCCGACGGCGCCACCCAGGCCGGTCAGAACGATGAGCATCAGCCCGGACCATATGCCGCCGTCCGGTGATTCCGGTAGCGCGATAAGAGAAGCTGTCGAAACGAGCAGAGCGATCAGGGTGCCGACCAACACGCCGCGGGTCCGCGAACGGATGCGCGCGATCAGGACAGGCTCGACCTCCGGTGTGATGGCCAGGCCGGCGCGTCGGGCGGTATCTCGCAGCGCATCCGGGCGAATGACGGCACCTGGCCGAAGCTGCCACGCGAAGACGACCGTCAGCAGTCCGGCCACGACCAGCAGGGTGATCTCGTACGCGTCCACGGGCATCCTCGTTTGTTTGGTATTTGTACCAAGCTAACAAGCCGGGGTGCGCCCGTCAAGGGCCGTGCGGCTACTCCGCGCTGCGGTGGATCAGCCTGGTGAGCACGATGGCACTCCGGGTGTGGTCGACGTTCGGGGCCAGCCGCACCTTCTCCAGCGCCGCCTCGAGGCCGGGGATGTCGCGGGCCCGGATGTGCACGATCGCGTCGGCGCTGCCGGTCACGGTGCCGGCGTCCACGACCTCCGGCACGCCGGAGAGGATGCGCAATAACTCGTCGGGCGCGACGGTGCCCCGGCAGAACAGCTCGACGTAGGCCTCGGTGCTCATGCCGTCGATCGACGGGTCGACCTGGATGGTGAAGCCGCGGATGACCTTGTCGGCGACCAGCCGGTCCACGCGGCGTTTCACCGCGGAGGCAGAGAGGCCCACGATAGAACCGATGTCTCCGTAACCCGCCCGGGCGTTCTGGCGGAGAAGGTCGAGGATGCCGCGATCGAGGTTGTCCATTCGACCAGTGTACGCGCCGAAGTTGCGTGCGCGCCGCTTGCAACGCGCATTACATGCGCCGATTCGCACGTAACGTTGATTCATGCTGTGTGAGACTAGAACCGGCGTCCCTGTGTGATCGGCCTCACCGTTGTACAGGGCTCACGAGAGCGACCTGGTCCGCCACCCACCCGCGTTCCGCCAACGCCTTGGCCGGCGGACCGCCAACAGAGGAGCTCCAGTGTCAATAGATGTCGCATCCGCTACCCCGAACGAGTCGGTCGCGCCAGCCGCGGTGACTCGTACGCCGGTGAAACGCACAATCCTGATGTGCAAACCGGAGTTCTTCACCGTGGTCTACCGGATCAACCCCTGGATGGACCCGGCCCTGCCGACCGACACGAGCCTGGCCGTCGCCCAGTGGCAGACGCTGTACGACACCTACATCGGCCTCGGCTTCGATGTCCACCTGATCGACCCCATCGACGGTCTGCCCGACATGGTCTACGCCGCCAACGGCGGTTTTGTCATCGACGGCATCGCCTACGGCGCCAAATTCACCTACCCGCAGCGCCAGCCCGAGGGCCCCGCCTACATGGACTGGTTCGGCGCCAACGACTTCGACGTGCGCGAGCCCGTCGAGATCAATGAGGGCGAGGGCGACTTCCTGCTCGTCGGCGACGTGATCCTGGCCGGCACCGGCTTCCGCAGCGCGTCGAACAGCCACGAAGAGGTCTCGGCCATCTACGATCGCCCGGTGATAACCCTCACCCTGGTGAACCCCAGCTTTTATCACCTCGACACCGCCATCGCCGTGCTTGACGCCTCCCCGACATCGGGGAACGGCGAGATCGCTTACCTGCCCAGCGCGTTCGACGAACCCAGCCTGGCCATCCTGCGCGAACGCTTCCCGGATGCCATCCTCGTCACCGAGGAAGACGCCGCGATCCTCGGCCTCAACTCCTACTCCGACGGTTACAACGTCGTGATCGCCGCCAAGGCGAAGGACTTCGAACGCCAATTGCGTGCACGCGGCTTCAACCCGATCGGCGTGGACCTGTCCGAGCTCTTGCTCGGCGGAGGAGGAGTCAAATGCTGCACTCTGGAGCTGCGCCGATGAGCGCCCTGACCGATGCGACCGGCCTCACCGCTCAGGTCGGCCTGACCGACCAGAGCGCGGCGATCGCACTTGAGAACCAGCACGCCGCGCACAACTACCACCCGCTGGCCGTCGTGGTCGCGTCCGGCGCCGGCGCCTGGGTCACCGACATCAACGGCAAGCGGTACCTCGACTGCCTCGCCGCATACTCCGCCGTCAACTTCGGTCACTCCAACCCGGTGCTGCTGGATGCCGCGCGCGCGCAGCTGGGCCGGATCACCCTCACCAGCCGCGCCTTCCACAACGACCAGCTCGGCCCATTTGTGACCGCCCTGGCCAAGCTGGCCGGCAAGGACATGGTGCTGCCGATGAACACCGGCGCGGAGGCCGTGGAATCCGGTGTCAAGGTAGCCCGCGCCTGGGGCTACCGGGTCAAGGGCGTCGCGGCGGGGATGGCGAACATCATCGTCGCCGGCGGCAACTTCCACGGCCGCACCACGACCATCATCAGCTTTTCCGACGACGAATCGGCGCGCGCCGACTTCGGCCCGTTCACGCCGGGCTTCCGCACGGTGCCCTACGGGGATGCCGCGGCGCTGGAGGCGGCCATCGACGAGAACACCGTGGCGGTGCTGCTGGAACCCATCCAGGGTGAGGCCGGCATCGTGGTACCGCCGGCGGAGTACCTGCCCGCCGTGCGGGAGATCACCTCCCGGCACAACGTGCTCTTCATCGCCGATGAGATCCAGTCCGGCCTCGGCCGCACCGGCGCCACCTTCGCGGTGGAGCAGGCCGGTGTGGTGCCCGACCTGTACCTGCTCGGCAAGGCCCTCGGCGGCGGCATCGTGCCCGTCTCCGCGGTCGTCGGCAACACCGACATCCTGGGCGTGCTGCGCCCGGGTGAGCACGGGTCCACCTTCGGGGGCAACCCGCTGGCCGCCGCCGTGGGGCTGGCGGTGGTGAACATGCTCGCCACCGGCGAGTATCAGCAGCGAGCCAGGGACCTCGGCGCCCACCTGCACGAGAGGCTGCTCGGCCTGGTCGGCCACGGTGTGCTCGAGGTGCGCGGTGCGGGTCTTTGGGCAGGTATCGACATCGACCCGGCGCTGGCCTCAGGGCGCGCGGTCTGCGAGGCCCTGATGGAGCGCGGTGTGCTGGCGAAGGACACCCACGGCTCCACCATCCGGCTCGCCCCACCCCTGGTGGTGTCGGCCGAAGACCTGGACTGGGCGGTGGACCAGCTCACCGCGGTGCTCGAGGAGTTCGGCGCCTCCGTTCGTTAGGCCACCTAGCTCGGAGAGAATCCGGCTGGCCCGGTCGACGCCGGGTCAGCTCAGCGGGATTGGCGGCGCTTGCCGGGCGCGGCCTGGCCCTTGACGGCGGGCGCGCGACCGCGGCCCTTGGACGCCTTGGCCTTGCCGCCGCCGGATCCGCTGCTGTTGCCCGATCCCTGGGACGGGCCGCCGGCCGGCGGCATGTGAGCGATCAGCCCCTTCGCTTCGGCGAGCAGGGCGATGCCGGCCTCGGTGAGATACGGGTTGTCGGCGGCGGGCTCGAAGAGGGGAACGCCGAGCTCGGCTTCCAGGGCGGCGACCGATTTCATCAGCGTCGTGCGCGACACGCTGAGGTTCTTGGCGGCGCGCGCGATGTCCAGTTCCTCGGCGACGGCGACAAAACGCCGGAGCAGTGTGGTGTCCACGGGCATCCTCTCTGCCGCACGCGCGGGTCGCGTGCCTCAGTACAGGCTACGCGGTCGTGACGGCCTTCACTCTTCGGGTCACACGAAGAGCAGCACGATCCCCAGAACCGCCGAGCCGAGGCCGAGACTGGTCAGGATCAAGCCGGTCAGCCGCAAGGCCTTGCCGTCGTGGTCCGGCGAATGGGTGCGGCATCGTTCAGGGGCCCTGGCGTTGAACCACAGGGTCACGTCGTCGCCGGGCTCCAGGTGCACGGTCTCGTGGCTGTCTGCCCGGGCCTCGTGCACCTCGCCGGTGGTGTCGAACCAGCGGATCACCGGGCCGGACGTGGTGGCCGCGACGACGCCATCCGCCTCGACCCACCGGCCGCCGAAGCCGCGCACCGATAGGCCGATGATGTAGAGCGGAACGCCCACCAGGAGCCCGACGATGGTGAAGATCTCGCTGAGCATCGAGACGATGTCGTGAAGGTCCACCCGTGCCGCCGTTTCCCGTCGTCTGCCTAGGGTGAAATGTTAGCGCGCGCGGCACCCCCCTGGGTCAGCGTGGAGCAGTCGCCTCGACGACCGCGATCTCGCGGGTGGCCGTCTCCCGGTCGCGGTCCTGCCGTGCCGCATCGGCCTTCGCCGTGACGATGCGGATGGCCGAGGTGAGCGGATGGCCGTCGCCGCGGTGCCGCACGTGCAGCCGCGCGGTGCGCGGTGAGGTGCGGGGGCGGATGCGGACCCGCAGGCGCTGGTACCTGATCATCCAGAACAGCACCGCCGCCGCCGCGAGGAGGCCGGAGACCGCGGCGACGCCGATGGCCCAGCGCGGGCCGTACTGGTCGGCGACCCAGCCGACCAGTGGAGCGCCGAGCGGGGTGCCGCCGGCGAAGATGGCCATGTACAGCGCCATCACCCGGCCGCGCATGGCCGGCTCGGTGGTGGTCTGCACGTAGGCGTTCGCGGTGGTCATCAGGGTCAGCGAGGTGAGGCCCACGAAGGCGAGCGAAATCGCGAAGGTGATGTAGCTGGGCATCACGGCGGCGATGGCGCAGGTGAGGCCGAAGAAGAACGCGCCGCCCACCACCAGGCGCATCCGGGGTCGGCTGCGCCGGGCCGAGAGCAGGGCGCCGACCACGCTGCCCACCGCCATGATCGAGCTGAGCATGCCGAACTCGCTGGCGCCCATGCCGAACTCCACGGTGGCCATGGTGGAGGTGAAGATGGCGAAGTTGAAGCCGAATGTGCCCACCAGGAACACCGTGATCAGCACCGCGACGATGTCGGGCCGATGCCAGACATAGCGGAAGCCGGCCATGAGTTGGCCCCGTTCCCGCGGTGCGCGGGGCTGCTTGCGGAGTTGCTTGGTGCGCAGCAGCGTCATGGCGGCGACGGTGAAGGCGAAGGTGACGGCGTTGATCATGAATACCCAGCCGGCGCCGACGGCGACGGTGAGGAGGCCGGCCGCGGCGGGGCCGATCAGCCGGGCGCCGTTGAACGAGGCCGAGTTCAGCGCCACGGCGTTCGAGAGGTTGTCGTCCGGCACCAGCTCGGAGACAAAGGTCTGCCGGGCGGGCGCGTCGATGGCGGCAACGATGCCCAGGCCGAGGGCGAAGAGGTAGACGTGCCAGAGCTCGACGACGCCGGTGATGGTGATCAGGCCGAGGCCCAGGGCGAGTGCGCCCATCAGAGCCTGGGTGAGCATCAGCAGCTTGCGGCGGTCGAACCTGTCGGCGATGAGGCCCGACCACGGCATCAGCACCAGCTGCGGCCCGAATTGCAGGGCCATCACGATGCCCACTGCGGTGGCGTTGTAGTCGGTGAGCTGGGTCAGCACGATCCAGTCCTGGGCCGTGCGCTGCATCCAGGTGCCCACATTGGACACCAGGGCGCCGGCGAACCAGATCCGGTAATTGACCACGCTCAGGGAGCGGAACATTGCACTCAACTGTTGGCGAGCTCCTTCATGATTTCGGTGGCGGACGCCAGGATCTGGCGTTGTTCGGGGGTGAGCCGCAGGATGCGCGTGGCTATCCAGTCGTCTCGGCGGCGGCGGGTCTCGCGCACCAGGGTCATCCCGGTGTCGGTGACGGTGAGCACCACCTTGCGGCCGTCCTCGGCGGAGCCGGCGCGGTTGACCAGGCCGGCCTCGACGAGGGCGTTCACGGTGCGGTTCATCGAGGGCGGGGTGACCCGTTCCTCTTCGCTGAGCGCGCTCAGGGTCATCGGGCCGAGTCTGAACACAGCGCCGAGGGCCGAGAACTGGCCGCTGGTGAGTTCGTTGTCGGCCTGCTCCTGGCGCACCCGGCGGGCCAGTCGGCCGTTGGCGAGCCTGAAGTCGTGGCTCAACTCGGCGACGGAGCGGCGCTTGGTGTGCGCCGCCGCGGGGGCCGGCGCTGGCGCGGGTGCGGGGGGACTGGGCGCAATGGGGCTCTCTGACATGATTACTTAGCCTAACAAATTAGCTATGCTAATGATTCCCAGCTCGCCGAATCGCCGCCGAATCGCCGCCGAATCGCCACTGAATCGCCGCGACTGTTCCCGAAGCGGACAATTGCGCCCCTTGGGTTCAGGGGGTCGTTGCAACACCTGATTGATTGAGGTGTTGGTTATGGGTGGTCGTGTTGGGTTTCCGCGTGAGGTTC
>NZ_SOGI01000014.1:0-16210 GCF_004403385.1 Cryobacterium sp. TMT4-31 | reverse complement strand
GGCCGGCCGGCACGGCCGGTTCAGCGTCGGCGACGGCGGGCGCGGCGGCGCGGCGGGCACGGTCCGTCGCGGCCTGCTGGATCTGGCCGCGCTGGTTGCGCACCTCGACTCCGCCGGAGTCGCTCGGGGCGGTGTAGCTCAGCTTCTCCTGGCCGGATTCGGCCGGAGGGGTCAGGCCCTTGGCGGCGACGATCGGCGCGTCGACGGCACCGGCCGGCTGGGACACCTCGACCTCGAGGTTGAACAGGAACCCGACGGTCTCTTCGCGGATCTGGCCCATCATCTGCTGGAACATGGCGAAGCCCTCACGCTGGTACTCGACCAGCGGGTCGCGCTGCGCCATCGCGCGCAGGCCGATGCCGTCCTTGAGATAGTCCATCTCGTAGAGGTGCTCGCGCCAGCGCCGGTCGATGACCGAGAGCACCACGCGGCGTTCGAGTTCGCGCATCGCGGGTGAACCGAGCGATTCCTCACGGCGGGCGTAGGCGACCTTGGCGTCGGAGATGATCTCCCGGCGCATGAAGTCACGGTTGATCTTGCCCTTGTTGCCCGCTTCGGAGATGACCTCGTCGATGGTGAGGCCGACGGGGTAGAGGGTCTTCAGCTCGGTCCACAGGGCGTCGAAGTCCCAGTCGTCGCCGTTGCCTTCGCCGGTGTGGACCTCGAGCACCTCGTCGATGACGTCTTCGAGGAACCGCTGGGTGCGGTCGTGCAGGTCGTCACCCTCGAGGATGTGCCGTCGGTCGCTGTAGATCGCTTCGCGCTGGCGGTTGAGCACGTCGTCGTACTTGAGGACGTTCTTGCGGATCTCGGCGTTGCGGCCCTCGACCTGCGACTGGGCGCTGCGGATCGCACGGCTGACCACCTTGGACTCGATGGCCATGTCGTCGGGAACACCCTGGCGGCCCATCAGGCTTTCGGCGGCGCCGGCGTTGAAGAGGCGCATCAGGTCGTCGGTGAGCGAGAGGTAGAACCGGCTCTCGCCCGGGTCGCCCTGGCGACCGCTGCGGCCGCGCAACTGGTTGTCGATGCGGCGGGACTCGTGGCGTTCGGTGCCGAGCACGTACAGTCCGCCGGCGGCGATGACCTTGTCGGCCTCCTCGGAGACCTCGGCCTTGACGGCGGCGAAGACGTCGTCCCACTCTTTTTCGTATTCGTCCGGTGTCTCGACCGGGCTCAGGCCCTTCGCGTTCATCGCGGCGACGGCGAGGAATTCGGCGTTGCCGCCGAGCATCACGTCGGTGCCACGGCCGGCCATGTTGGTGGCGACGGTGACCGAGCCCAGGCGGCCGGCCTGGGCGACGATGGCGGCCTCGCGAGCGTGGTTCTTGGCGTTGAGGACCTCGTGGCGCACGCCCTTCTTCGCCAGCAGGCGGGAGAGGTATTCGCTCTTCTCGACGCTCGTGGTGCCGACCAGGACCGGCTGTCCGTTGGCATGGCGCTCGACGATGTCCTCGACGACCTGGCCGAACTTGGCCTCTTCGTTCTTGTAGATGAGGTCGGACTGGTCGATGCGCTGCATCGGCTTGTTGGTGGGGATCGCGACGACGCCGAGCTTGTAGGTGCTCATGAATTCGGCGGCCTCGGTCTCGGCGGTTCCGGTCATGCCGGAGATCTTCGAGTACAGGCGGAAGTAGTTCTGCAGGGTCACGGTGGCCAGGGTCTGGTTCTCGGCCTTGACCGCGACGCCTTCCTTGGCCTCGATCGCCTGGTGGATGCCCTCGTTGTAGCGGCGGCCCATCAGAATGCGGCCGGTGTGCTCGTCGACGATGAGCACCTCGCCGTTCATCACGACGTAGTCCTTGTCCTTCTTGAACAGGGCGTTGGCCTTGATGGCGTTGTTCAGGAACGAGATCAGCGGGGTGTTCGCGGATTCGTAGAGGTTGTCGATGCCGAGGTAGTCCTCGACCTTTTCGATGCCGGGTTCGAGCACTCCGACGGTGCGCTTCTTCTCGTCGACTTCGAAGTCCTCGTCGACGACGAGGCGCTTGGCGAGGCTGGCGAACTCGGTGAACCAGCGGTTCGCCTCCCCCGATGCGGGTCCGGAGATGATCAGCGGGGTGCGGGCCTCGTCGATGAGGATCGAGTCGACCTCGTCGACGATCGCGAAGTAGTGACCGCGCTGCACCATGTCGCTGGCCTGCCAGGCCATGTTGTCGCGCAGGTAGTCGAAGCCGAACTCGTTGTTGGTGCCGTAGGTGATGTCGCAGGCGTACATCTCGCGACGCTGCGCGGGGGTCTGTCCGGAGACGATGCATCCGGTGGTCATGCCCAGGGCGCGGAACACGCGGCCCATCAGTTCGCTCTGGTAGCTGGCCAGGTAGTCGTTGACCGTGATGACGTGCACACCACGGCTGGTGATGGCGTTGAGGTAGGCCGCCGTGGTGGCGACCAGGGTCTTGCCCTCACCGGTCTTCATCTCGGCGATGTTGCCCAGGTGCAGGGCCGCGCCGCCCATGAGCTGGACGTCGAAGTGCCGCAGGCCCAGGGTGCGGGTGGAGGCCTCTCGTACGGCGGCGAACGCCTCGGGCAGCAAGTCGTCCAGCGACTCACCGCCCGAGTAACGCTCACGCAACTGCACGGTCTCGTTCTTCAGCTCCTCATCACTGAGGGTGCTGAAGTCGTCTTCCAGCGCATTGATGGCCTTTGCGTAGCTCTCGAGTCGACGCAGAATGCGCCCCTCGCCAACACGAAGAACTTTTTCCAGTATTCCGGCCACGAATGCACTCCACTAGTCGTCACGGCGTGCGAACACGCCTGTCGTCCGGTCGGACGCACGTAGCGCCGACCTAGCCGGCAACTATAGCAATGCTAGTTGGTCAGGAGCTGGACCCGCTGGACACTGACGCCAGCTCTCTCGCTGCGTCGGAGTTCGGGTCCAGTTCGATGACACCGTAATCCCAGCCCTTGCGCCGGTAGACGACGCTGGGCCGGTTGGATTCGGCATCCTGGAACAGGTAGAAGTCGTGACCGACGAGCTCCATGAAGTACAGGGCGTCGTCCACGGTCATGGGCGCGGCAGAGAAGACCTTGCGACGTATGACCACCGGGCTGTAGACCTCCTCGGCTTCTTCGGTCTCGCCGGCCTCGTCGGAGACGACCTGGATCGCCCCGGTGCGCACGCGCTCCAGGGTCTCAACGTCGGCCGGGACGATGTCGATCACCGCGAAACCTGACGACGACGCCTCATGCAGCGAGGTGGGCCGGTGCGCGCCCCCACGGTGCACCTTCCGGCGGTCCTTGGCTCGACGCACCCGTTCCAGGAGCCTGCCGAGGGCGATGTCGAAGGCCGCGTACTTGTCGCTGCCCTCGGCTTCGGCCCGGACGATGGGCCCCTTGCCGATGAGCGTGAGTTCGACGCGGTCGTTACCGGCGGCGCCGCTCTTCTCGGTGTGACGACTGACCTTGATTTCCAGGGCGAGGGCCTTGTCGGCGAGGCCGGCGATCTTCTCGGCCTTCTCCGTCGCATATTCCCGGAAGCGATCAGTGATCCCCAGGTTGCGTCCAACGATGTTAGTTTCCATGACGACCTCCAGATCTGGCGAACCGCCCCTGATCCGGGCGATTGGTACGCGCCTTTGGCACAACCGTAGTCGTGCCAGCTGGATAAGTCACAGCTTTTGTCAATCAGTTTCCCGTGAACGATGAATGTCGGGATGGTGCCGTCGTGTTTCCGCGACGGTCGCCGCTCCGACCACCTCACCGCCGGCCTGTCGGAGGGCGCGCCGGGCCTCCAGGAGGGTGGCGCCTGTGGTCACGATGTCGTCGACGAGCAGGATCCGGCTGCCGGCAAGCGGCCTGGTCGCCACCAGCGTGCCGCTGCGGTTGTCCATCCGCTGCTGCCGGCCCAACCCGACCTGGTCCGCGACGCCGGCACGCGGCCGCAGGAGCGCGCTCCCGCGGAGGCCGGCCCGGCTGAGGAGCAGGTCGACGGGGTGGAACCCGCGCGCCCGCCAGGCCCGGCGGGAGGACGGCACGGTGACCAGCACGATGCCACTGGAGACCTGGGTGGGCTCTGCGGCGACCAATGCCGCCCCCACGGCCAGGCGAAGCGCCACGGCGAGCGCCGGAGCGGCATCCGTTCGACCGCCGTCCTTGTACGCCACCAGCACCCTGCCCACCACGCCGGTGTACTCCAACGCGGACCAGACCGTGAGGTCCTCCCGGTAGACCGCCCTCGGCTGGGCACGCAGCGCGCTCAGGCAGGCGGCGCACAGCGCCCGGTCCGGCGTGCCGCAGCCGCTGCACTGGGTGGGCATCAGCACTGCCCAGGCATCGAGGACGGCGGCACGGGTTGCCGCGCGCACCGTCTGCATCACCCCTCGGTCGCTGGTCATCCGGTCAGACTCGCGCGTCGGGGTGATCCCTGCGGCCTGACGCGCTCACCTGTGCACTGTCGGCGGCCGCGGCGGCTGGGGAGGAGGGCCGGCTCAGCCGCCGGTGCCCTGCTGGGTGGCCACGAGGGTGACCGCGTCGATACGTTCCTGCCAGCCGATGCCGCGCTGCACCAGGAGTGACCCCTCCACGGACAGCGCCCGCAGGTCGCGCAATAGGTTACTGCCCGTGATCGAGCGGATTCCCGTCGACGACTCGAGCTGCTCGCTGGTGCCGCCGATCTCGTGGGAGACGACGCGACTTTCTCCGTCTGGCTGCAGGCTCAGGTACGCCACCGTTGCCTGGTCGACCCAGGTCGCATCCATCGGGATTCCGGCGTCGGTGGCCAGCTGCACGGGGTCGCCCAGGCCGACCGGAGCCCCGTTCTCCCGCAGCACACCGGCCACCACGAGGCGCAGCTCGCCGGCCGCGCTCAGCAGCGCGATCACCCGGGTGCCGTCGCGGGAGACCTTGAGCGCGGTGATCGCCGAGGAGTCCAGCCAGGGCGTCGGAATGGCCTGCGCCGCTCCCTGAGTGTTGTACACGAAGAGCTCGTTGGGCCGGTCTCCCGGCACCGACCAGACATAGCCGGAGCCGTCGATGGACGGGGCGATGAGGTTCTGCCGCGGATCGAGCAGCCTGGCATCCTCGCCCACCCTGACTCCGTAGACCCCGGTGGCGGTGAGGGCGGCGGCCGCCGTCTGCGACGGCGACAGCGTGACCGCGCTGGGTGCGAGGGCGGCGACGGACTCCGACAGCCCCGGCAACAGGTTGATCGTCTTGCCGGTCGCGGCAAGGAACCCGAACTCGCCATCGCGCAGCACGAGGGCCCGCGCATCCACCCGGGGGTTCACCACGGGTTCGTTCGCGCCGAGAGCGGCGATGTCCTGAGAGTTCCGGTTGATCGTGACCGTGACCGTGAGCCCGCTGGGCAGGCTGTTCTCCAGCTGGCTCTTCATCCGCTGCAGGGTCAGCCTGTCGGCGTTCAACGCCTCGCTGTTCAGATCCACCTTGGCGTCCCTGGCCACCACGGTGACGGCGTCGGCGGTGAGGGCGGTGCCCTCGGGGAACGCCGACGTCACCGCGCCGGCGAGCCACTCACTGGGTCCGCTGAGCACGCCGTTGACGATCTTGGTCGGCAGGGATGTCCCGCGCGGGTACCACCGCACGTCGGGCACCAGGAATTGGAAGTCCGGGTCGAAGAAATAGAGCGACTGGGCGCTGAAGACGTCCTCGAAGGTGTTCTGGTCGAGAACGGTGCCGTTGGGCGCCGCACTGATCCGCCACTCGCCGTTCACCTGCGCGAACTGGTAGCGCAGTTGCACGTTCGCCGACGCGGCGTCGCCGTGGTACTCACCGATCGCGTTGACCTCGGCCACCGGTCGCACGGACACGAGCATGGTGCTGTCGTCGACGGGCACAACGATGCGCCCAGACCCGTCTTCAACGGTGACACCGGTGTCGGACTTCCAGGTGTCGCTGAAATCCGCCGTCAGGAACTCCCTGGCGATCTCGTAGTTGTTGTCCGGGCTGGTGGCGGCACCGATGAATCCGGTCAGGATCTCCTCCATCGAGGCCCCGTCCCGTGGCCGGTCCGGCAGGAAGACCGGGGCCGGGTTTTCCCCGGCCACCACGTCCTGGCCGGTCTGCACTGCCCCGGTGCGCGGAATGCTCGAGCAGCCGCCGAGCAGGAGGGCCATCGCGGTGACGACGGCGACGAGCCTGGCCGGGCTACGCATGGTGGTCTCTTCTCGGTTCGGCGTGGGGCGACACGAATCCGGCGGTGTCGGCATCCGCCGGCGGCAGCGGGTTGGGCGACACCGTCAGCGCGACGCCGGTTGTGCGGGGCAGGGTCAGTCTGAAGCAGGACCCGGCGCCGGGACTGGACCAGACCTGCAGCCAGCCGCGGTGGGCGGCGGCATCCTCGAGGGAGATGGCCAGGCCGAGCCCGGTGCCGCCGATCGTGCGTTTGCGGGACGGGTCAGCCCGCCAGAACCTGTCGAACACGTGGGTGATCTCGGCCTGGGTCATGCCCATTCCGTAGTCCCGTACCGACAGCGCCACCGCCGATTCGTTGCTGTCCACCGACACGACGATCGGTTTGCCCTCGCCGTGCTCGATGGCGTTGCCGATGAGGTTGTTGACGATGCGGCGCACCCGTCGTGGGTCCATCTCCGCGGCCAGATGCCCGCCGGGCGCGGCCAGCCTGATCTCGCTCCCCTTGGAATCTCCGAGCGAGCGCATGCCGTCGATGACGTCCTCCGCCAGATGCACAAGATTGGTGGGTTCGGATTCGAGCTCGACGGACCCGGCGTCATAGCGGCTGATCTCGAGCAGGTCCGCCAGGAGCAGCTCGAAGCGTTCCACCTGGGTGTGCAGCAGCTCCGCGGTGCGTTCGGTGGCCGGCGGGAAGCTGGCCCGCTGGTCGTAGAGGAGGTCTCCGGCCAGGCGGATCGTGGTGAGAGGGGTGCGGAGCTCGTGCGAGACGTCGGACACAAAACGTTGCTGCACCTCGGACAGGTCGGCCAGTTCCTTGATCTGGCTCTGCAGGCTGTCGGCCATGCCGTTGAACGAACGGGCCAGCGTCGCGATCACGTCCTCGCCCTTTTCGGGGATCCGCACGCCCAGGTCACCGGAGGCGAGTTTCTGGCTGGTCTGGGCCGCCACCTGGATCGGGGCGACCACGAAGCGCACCACGATCCAGGTGACCGCTCCGATCAACACCATCAGGGCCAGGCCGGCGCCGCCCAGGGTCCGCTGCACGAACAGCAGCGTCGATTCGGCGTCGGCGAGGCTGTACCCGATGTACAGCTCGTAGCGCCCGGCGACGGGGACCGTGATCTGGGAGCCGACGACGATTCCGGGCACCGACGAACCGTCGTCGGAGGCCAGAGTCACCGATTGCCAGAACTGCCCGTCGGCGTCGTCCTGCACGGCCTCCCGGATTTCCGGCGAGATGACCGCGGTGGATGATCCGAACGTCGAGGAGTCCTGGGGTGCCACGGTCGACGATTCCTGCCCCGGCACCCTGAAGACGGCGACCAGCCGGCTCGACGACGCGGCGGAGATCGACGTGCGGGCTGACTCCAACAGCGTCTGCACCTGCACCCGGTCGACGGCATCCGAGGAGTCCAGGATTCCCTGGGCGGCGCTGGTGGCCCGGTTGGAGTCCACCAGAATCTGGGTCAGCCGCGACTGGAACAGGTCGTTGCCGACACTGACCGACATGTACACGCCGACCAGTCCAATGGCGGCGCCCGACGCCAGCACCGTGATGGCGACGGTGCGGAACTGCAGGGAGGAGCGCCAGCTGCGCCGCAGCTGCTGGGCCAGGCGGCGCCACGATCCCCACGATCGCCAGTCCAGCCTCCACACGTCCAACCGCGCAGCCACCGGGCCCCTAGCTGGCGGCGCCGGCGCGGTAGCCGACTCCGCGCACGGTCATCACGATGCGCGGGTTGTCAGGGTCGTCTTCGACCTTGGCGCGCAGACGCTGAACGTGCACATTGACCAGCCGGGTGTCGGCCTTGTAGTGATAGCCCCAGACCTGTTCGAGGAGCATCTCACGGGTGAAGACCTGGGCTGGTTTGGAGGCCAACGCCAGCAGCAGGTCGAATTCCAGCGGAGTCAGGTTGATGCTCTGCTCTCCGCGCTTGACCTCGTGGCCGGCGGCGTCGACGACGAGGTCGCCGATCTGCAGACTGGCGGGCGTCTCCACCGGGACCGGTCGCAGCCGGGTACGAATCCGGGCGACGAGCTCCTTGGGGTTGAACGGTTTGACCATGTAGTCGTCCGCGCCGGATTCCAGCCCCTTGACCACATCGGTGGTGTCCGACTTCGCCGTCAGCATGATGATGGGGGTGCCGGACTCGGCCCGGATCAGGCTGCACACCTCGATGCCGTCCAGCCCGGGCAGCATGAGGTCGAGGAGCACCAGGTCGGGCACGACGCTGTGAAACGCGTCAAGGGCCTGCGCCCCGTCCGCACAGAAGTGCGGCTCGAAGCCCTCGCCCTGCAGGACGATGCCGATCATCTCAGCGAGTGCGGGGTCATCGTCGACAACCAAAATGCGTGAGTTCATTGATCCGTTTTCCGCCCGGTCACCGGGCAATAACGCGCACGACACGGGCAATCTCTGGCACAAGAATAGTCGACACGGCTCCGAGATATCGCGCAGGCCACACAGTGCAGTCCGGGTATGCCAGCATGGAGGCGTGACGGACCCAGACTGGCACCCACCGACCACCTCCCCCGGCGTACCTCGCTACGGCGAATACGCCCCGACAGGCGCGCCCGGCACCCCTCCGGCGGCACCGTCCGGCGGCTACCGGCCCAGTGCGCCGCCGGCCTGGGCCCCGCCGCCCAAGCCCGGTCTGATTCCGCTGCGCCCGCTGGGCTTCGGTACCCTGCTCGGCGCTCCCTTCCAGGTTCTGCGGCGCAATCCCAAGGCCACCTTCGGCAGCGCACTGATCGTGCAGGGCGCCACGCTCCTGATTACCCTGGTCGTCGTCGGCCTGGTGAGTTTTTTCGCCCTCAGCCGGGTCGCCTCGGCGCCGGTCGATGAACAGGATGCCGTCGAGGCCGGCGCGATCCTCACCATCGTGCTGTCCGCCCTGATACCTGTCGCCCTGGCCATCGTCGCGTCGGCTCTTCTGCAGGGCGTGATCGTGCTCGAGGTGTCCCGGGCGACCCTGGGTGAGAAGCTGCGCCTGGGCGCGCTGTCGCGCCAGGTGGGTCGGCGGGTGTGGCCACTGGTCGGCTGGACCCTGCTGCTCAGCGCGGCGCTGCTGGTCGGCGTGCTGCTCATCGGTGGACTGGTCTTCGTGTGCGTGCTCCTGGGCGGCGGGTGGATCGCAGCGGCCGTGATCGTCGGTGTCTTCGGCGGACTGGGGCTCCTCGCCCTGGGAGCCTGGGTGAGCACCAAGACCGCCGTCGTCCCGAGCCTGATCGTGCTGGAACGGTTGGGCATCCGGCAGGCGATCCGGCGTTCCTGGTCGTTGACGGGCGGCTTCTTCTGGCGCACCCTGGGTGTTCTGCTGCTGATCACGGTGATCGTGAACGTCGTCGCGCAGATCGTGACCACCCCGCTGTCGCTGTTGTTCAGCGTGGTGCTCAGCCTGATCGACCCGAACGCCGCCTTCGACGCCTACATTCCCGCCATCGTGCTGTACGTCCTCACGCTCCTGATCGCCCTGGTCCTGGGCGCCGTGACCGCCGTCGTGCAGTCGGCCGCCGTTGCCCTGATCTACATCGACCTGCGGATGCGCAAGGAGGGCCTTGACCTGGAGCTGCAGAGGTTCGTCGAAGCGGCCCCCGGCGCCAAGGCCAGCGATCCCTACCTCACCCGCACCGCGCCCGCTGCCGCCGACACTGCGACCCGCCCCGACCCGGGGTCGCCCTGGGCATGATCGCGGGGTGGGGGCCGGTTCTGCCGTGGATGGGGATCCCGGTGGATCCCGGCGCGCCCGACGCGCAGCAGTGGCTGCGCGATGAGCTCGCCAAGGCTCCCTACCAGGCGGCCCAGCCCACCTGGTTCGACAGGCTCTCCCAGGCGATCTTCGACTGGTTCTCTTCGCTGTCCTTCGTCGGCGACGGCAGCGGGGGCTGGATCCCGCTGGTCGCGACGCTGATCGGGATCGCCCTGCTGGTGGCCGCCGTGCTCGTTTTCGGGCTGCCCCGGCGGGCACGGCGCCGCCGGAAGGCCGCGGGACTGTTCGCCGCCGATGATCGCCGCACCGCGGATCAACTGCGTAAATCGGCCGCCGCCGCCGCATCGGCCGGCGACTGGACCCTCGCCAGCGAGGAGGCCTTCCGGGCCATCGCCCAGGGGCTGGCGGAACGCACCATCCTGCGGCCGACACCGGGAACGACGGCGCACCGCGTCGCCGAACTGGCCGGCGACGCCTTCCCCGACGAACGGGCCCGGTTGATCAGTGGCGCGAGCGTATTCGAGAGCGTGCGTTACCTCGGCGGCATCGGAACCGAGCAGGGCTACTCCGCTCTGGTCGACCTCGACGCCGATCTGCGGGCCGCCCGTCCCCGCTCGACGGCGCCGGTGGCTCCGTGAGCGCCGTCACCACCGCGAGTCCGGTGTCGAGCACGCCCACGATTCGCCTCGCGCTGCGGAGGTCCGTGTTCTGGGTCGTCGCGGGGGTCGGCGCCCTGCTCGTGGCCGTCGTCGCCTTCATCCTCACCGGGGCCGGGGGCGCCGCCGGCCCGCGGCTGGGGGCCGACAACCCCGCTCCGACCGGCGGCATGGCCGTCGTCGAGGTGCTCCGCCAGCAGGGGGTGACCGTCGTGCCGGTGGACACCCTCGACGAGGCCGGCGATGCGACGGCCGCGGCCGGGAATGCCACCCTGTTCCTGTCCGACGAGTCCGGCTACCTCAGCACCGACCAGCTCGATCGGCTCGGTGATCTGGCCGGCCGCACCGTTGTCGTTGACCCCGACTTCCGTGCCCTGCAGGCCTTGGCCCCCGAAGTCGGGTTCGGCGGCGTGTCTGGCGCGGACTCCCTCGACGCCGAGTGCCCGGTTCCGGCCGCCGAGCGCGCCGAAACGATCTCACCCGGCGGCAAGACACTCGGCCTGCCCGCGGGCACCGCCGGCTATACGGGCTGCTTCCCCGGCGAGAACGACACCTTCTCGGTGATCGAACGGGTCACGGATGACCGCACCGTCACCCTGGTTGCCGACACCGCGGTGTTCGCCAACGACGAGATCGCCACCTACGGCAATGCCGCGCTGGCCCTCAACCTTCTCGGCGCCACCGACACCCTGGTCTGGTATCTGCCGACCCTGGCCGACGTGCCCGTCACCGGCCCGCCCTCGCTCGGCGCGCTCACGCCCGGCTGGGTGACGCCGGTGCTGCTCCTGCTGGTGGGCGTCGCCGTCACCGCCATGGTGTGGCGCGGCCGCCGGTTCGGCCCCCTGGTCGCCGAGAACCTGCCCGTCGTCGTGCGGGCCAGCGAGACCATGGAAGGGCGCGCGCGGCTGTACGCCCGCGGCAGCGCCCGGCTGCGGGCGGTCGACGCGATCCGGATCGGTGCGGTGGCCCGGATGGCCCAGGCCGCGGGATTGCCCCGGACCGCGCCCCTCGACCAGGTGATCCGCACTGTCGCGGCGCTCACCGCCCTGCCGCCGGAGCGCGTGCACGCCGTGCTCGTCGGTGAGGTGCCGGGCAGCGACGCCGCCATGATGGCGCTGTCGGACGCCATCGACGAACTGGAACGCGCCACCGCCCTCGCCGCCCGCCCGCCCGGCGCCGGGCCCTCCCCCACCGCTCGCCCGTCAACCGGAAGAATGGAACCATGACCAGCCACGCCCCGACATCCGCCGAGACCAGCCCAGCCGACGCCTCGACCGACAGCCTGCGCCGCGCCCTCGCGCAGGTGCGCACCGAGGTCGGCAAGGCCGTCGTCGGGCAGGACGGCGCCGTCACCGGACTGATCATCGCCCTGCTCTCCCGCGGTCACGTTCTGCTGGAAGGCGTACCCGGTGTGGCCAAGACCCTGCTGGTGCGGTCCCTGAGCCACGCGCTCAGCCTGGACACCAAGCGGGTGCAGTTCACCCCCGACCTGATGCCGGGCGACGTGACCGGTTCGCTCATCTACGACGCGAAGGCCGGCGAGTTCGAGTTCCGCAACGGGCCCGTCTTCACGAACATCCTGCTCGCCGACGAGATCAACCGCACACCACCGAAGACCCAGTCCGCCCTGCTGGAGGCGATGGAGGAGCGCCAGGTCAGCGTGGACGGGCTCTCGCTCCCGCTGCCGGAACCGTTCATCGTGGCCGCGACCATGAACCCGATCGAATACGAAGGCACGTACACGCTCCCCGAGGCCCAGCTGGACAGGTTCCTGCTCAAGCTCGTGCTCGACATCCCCGAGCGTGACGTCGAGCTCGAGGTGTTGCGCCGGCACGCCACCGGGTTCAGCCCACGCGACCTCACCGCCGCGGGCGTCACCCCGGTGCTCGGTGCCGCCGAGCTCGCCGCGGCCCAGGCATCCGTCGCCGCCGTCGGTGCGAGCCCCGACGTGCTGGCGTACATCGTCGACCTGGCCAGGGCCACCCGGAACAGCCCGTCGGCCAAACTGGGCGTGAGCCCCCGTGGCACCACCGCCCTCCTCGCCGCGGCCAAGGCCTGGGCGTGGCTGAGCGGTTACGCGTCGATCACCCCCGATCACGTGCAGGCCATGGTGCTGCCAGTCTGGCGACACCGAATCCAACTGCGCCCGGAGGCGGAACTCGAAGGCATCACCGTCGACACGATCCTGCACGGCGTGCTGCAGCAGGTCCAGGTTCCGATCTAACCGATGACACGCATCCGATGACACTGACCGGCCGCTTCGTCCTCCTCGTCGCCCTCGGCGTCGTGCCCATCGTGCTGCTCGGCGACACGTCCGCGCGGGCACTGGCGGTCCTGGCCGGCTGGCTGCTGCTCGCCCTGACACTCGGGATCATCGACCTGGCCCTCGCCGCGTCGCCGCGGCGGCTGACCCTGGCCCGGGTGTTGCCGTCCAGGGTGCGCCTGGGTGAGGAGGTGACCAGCGAGCTCTATCTGCGCAACGATGGTCCCCGCCGGCTTCGCGGCATCGTCCGCGACGGGTGGCAGCCGTCGGCCGGCGCGGGCAACAACCGCACGGCTGTGACGTTGCCGGCCGGGGAACGACGCCTCGTCGAGCTGACTCTCGTGCCCACCCGGCGCGGAGAACGCACCGCGTCCCACGTGACGGTGCGCTCGATGGGCCCGCTGGGCCTCTGGGCCAGGCAGGCCACCCTCATCGCGCCCGCCCAGATCAGGGTGCTGCCGCCCTTCCACTCCCGCAAACACCTGCCGAGCCGGATCAGCCGGCTCAAGGAGCTCGACGGACGCACCAGCGTGCTCGTGCGCGGCCAGGGTACCGAGTTCGACTCCCTGCGCGAATACGTGCGCGGCGACGACGTGAGGTCCATCGACTGGCGTGCCACCGCGCGCCGCAACGACGTCGTGGTGCGCACCTGGCGGCCCGAACGTGACCGACGCATTGTGATCGTCATCGACACCGGCCGCACCTCCGCCGCCCGGGTCGCCGACGAACCACGGCTGGACACCGCCTTCGAGGCGGCGCTGCTTCTGGCCGCACTGGCGTCCAGGGCCGGTGACAGGGTGGACTTCCTGGCCTGGGACCGCCGGGTGCGGGCCCGGGTGCAGGGCGCGTCGGGAGCCGAACTGCTCAGCCGCATGGTGGACGGCATGGCGCTGATCGAACCCGAGCTCATCGAGATGGACTGGACGGCCCTTCCCGGCCAGATCCGTGGCATCACCGGCCAGCATGCGCTGGTGGTGTTGCTCACCCCGATGGATGCCCCCGGCGCGTCGACGGGGCTGCTATCGGTGCTCGGTCAACTCACCTCGCGGCACACCGTGCTGGTGGCATCGGTGACGGACCCGACGGTCGCCGGTCTGACCCGCAGCCGAGGGACCCGCGAAGACGTGTACAGGGCCGCGTCGGCGGAACGCACCTTGCTGGACGCCACTCGGGTGGCCGCGGCTGTGCGGCAGCTCGGCGCAGACGTGGTCACCGGTGCCCCCGACGAGCTGCCGCCGGCCCTGGCCGACCGCTACATCGCCCTCAAGGCGGCGGGCCGGCTCTAGTCGGCGACGCTCAGCCGGCAAAGACTCGGGCGCTGCCGGCCTCGAACTCGGCCAGGTCACCGGTCTCGCCCGCGCGCACGGCGCGCCCGCCGAGCACCAGCATGTAGGCGAGAAAGGCCAGCAGGGCCGCAGCGCCGATGCCGATCTTCACCGGCCACGGCCATGGCGCCGGGGTCACAAAGCCCTCGATGATGCCGGACACCAGCAGCACAAAAACCAGTCCGATCGCCACCGTGAACAGCGCGCGGGCTTCCTCGGCCAGGGCCTGACCGCGGGTGCGGGCACCCGGCGCGATCCAGGCCCAGAAGATGCGAAGGCCCGCTGCTGCCGCCACGAAGATCGCGGTCAGTTCCAGCAAGCCGTGCGGGGCGATGTAGAGGAAGAACGTGTCGCCCTCGTCGTAGGCGAACATCACCGCCGCGGTGACGCCGAGGTTCTGGGCATTCTGCAGGACGATGTACGGCACGTAGACGCCCAGGATGCCGAACGCGACACACTGCGCCGCGATCCAGGCATTGTTGGTCCACACCCGTCCGGCGAAGGACGCCGCGGGGTTCTCAGAGTAGTAGGAGACAAAGCTCTGGTTCGCGAGTTGCTCCAGCTCGGCGGGAGACCCGAAGTTGGCCAGCACGTCGGGGTTGTTGGTGGCCCAGACCGCGTAGAGGCCCGCGACGACAAACGTCACCACGGCCACCGCCAGGGTGAGCCAGCGCAACCTGTACAGCGCGGCCGGTAGCTGGGTGAGGAAGAACCGCGGCAACTGCGAGAGCACATTGGTGCCCGCGCCCGTGAAGCGCAGCCGGGCCCTGGACAGGAGCACCGAGAGCCTGTCGCCCTGCATCGTCGAACCGGCGGCGGTCTTGATGACCGAGAGCTGGGTGGCGCCGGCCTGATAGGCCTGGATCAGTTCGTCGGACTGGGCACCGCTGAGTTGCCGCCGGCGGCCGAGTACGGCCAGGCGGTCCCATTCGGCGCGGTGCGCCGCTGAATACGCGTCAAGATCCATCTGATTCAATAGTAGACATGGCGGAGCCCTGGAAAGCAGCCGATCACGGTGAAGATTCCCTGATCGAGCACGAGCTGGTGACCGGTGAGGCCGTTGCCCTCGATGTTCGCCCGGCGAGCGTGATCCTGCGAGGTGCGGGAACGATGATCGATTGGGTGGCCTACGTCGGCTTCTTCCTGCTCATGGCGCTGGTGGTTTCGAGTTTGTTCGGCGACGGAATCGACGAGGCTTTAGCCCAGGCGCTGGCCATCTCGGGCCTGGTCTTCTCGCTGCTGATCGTGCCGATGCTGGTCGAGACCCTCTCGCACGGACGGTCATTGGGCCGCTGGGCGGTCGGCGCGCGCATCGTGCGGGATGACGGCGGCGCCACCGGGCTGCGGCATTCCTTCATTCGGGCGCTGATGGGCGTGATCGAGATCTTCCTCACCTTCGGCGGACTCGCGGTCACCTGCGCCCTGCTCAACTCCCGTTCCAAACGACTCGGCGACCTCCTGGCCGGCACCTACAGCCAACACGAGAGGGTGCCGCGGTTCAGTGAACCCACCTTTGTGCTGCCGCCGGTCCTGGCGTCCTGGGCCGCGACGGTGGACGTCGCCCGCCTGCCCGATCGACTGTCTCGCCGGGTGGCGCAGTTCCTGCGGCAGGCCCACCAGCTCTCCCCCGACACCCGGGTGCGGCTGGCGGAGGGCCTCGCCGCGGAGGTGGCGCCGTTCGTGTCGCCCCTCCCGGCGGTACCGCCGGAGTTTCTTCTCATCGGCGTGGCAGAAGTACGGCGTAACCGCGAGTACAACGGCCATCTGCTCGAGCGCGGCCGGCTTGAGAAGCTCTCTCCGGTCCTCACCGGCCGCCCGCACGACTTCCCCGAGCGCTAACCCCTCCTCTCCCCTTCGCCCGCGAGCTGTGGCTGTCGAGCCCTGGTGAGCCGCCCTGCGGGTCGTGACCGTCCTCGTCGGTCGAGCCTGTCGAGACCCGGTGAGCCGGCCGCAGGGTCGTGACCGTCCGTCGGTCGAGCCTGTCGAGATCCGGTGAGGCCGGCTCTGGGGCTCGTGAGGGGCTCGACCGGGGAGGGTGGGGTTAAACGCAGAAAAGCCACCCCGGGTGGGGTGGCTTTTCTGTGTGTTTCTAAGTTAAGTCCGGCGGTGTCCTACTCTCCCACAGGGTCCCCCCTGCAGTACCATCGGCGCAAAGAGTCTTAG
>NZ_SOGI01000016.1:0-15441 GCF_004403385.1 Cryobacterium sp. TMT4-31 | reverse complement strand
GGGCAGACCGCGGCCGGAGCCAGCAGTCTGGCGGCCGGCGCCGGCCAGACCGCCGACGGCGCCGCCACCCTGAGCACCGGCGCGGCCTCCGCCGCCGACGGTGCGGCGAGCCTGAGCACCGGCGCGGAATCCACCAGGGCCGGCGCAGAGACCCTCGCCACCGGCGCCTCGTCCCTCAGCGACGGCCTTGTCGGCCTCAAGGACGGCGCGGGCGAACTGCGCGACGGGCTCACCGACGGTGTCGGCAGCATTCCGGACACCGACGCCCAGACCCGCGACCTGCAGGGCTCGACCATCGCCGACCCGGTGAACCTGCAGAAGGCGGCGGTGACCTCCGCCGGCACCTACGGCGCCGGCCTGGCCCCGTTCTTCGCCAGCCTCGCCGGCTGGATCGGCATCTACGCCCTGTTCCTGATCGTGAAGCCGGTCTCCCGCCGCGCCATCACGGCCCTGCACTCCCCAGTGAAGATCACCCTCGCCGGCTGGCTCACCCCCGGCATCCTGGGCCTGCTGCAGATGGCCGCCCTGTTCGGCATCCTCACCGGCGTGCTGCACTTCGAGGTGCACAACCCGGTGGGCACCTACGGCATGATGGGCCTGGCCGCACTCACCTTCGCCGCGATCATCCTGGCGCTCAACGTGTGGCTGGGCAGCGTGGGCCAGTTCGTGGGCCTGGTGCTCATGGTGCTGCAGCTGGTCACTGCCGGCGGCACCTTCCCCTGGCAGACCCTGCCGGCGCCGCTGGCGTTCCTGCACCATGTGGTGCCGATGAGCTACGCCGTCGACGGCATCCGCCAGCTGATGTACGGCGGCAACCCGGCCACCGCCCTGAACGACGCCGGGGTGCTGCTGCTCTGGCTCACCGGGGCGCTCGTGATCGCCGCGATCGGCGTGGTGCGGATGACGCACTTCCGCACCCTGCGCGACCTCAAGCCCAGCTTGATCGGCTGAACTGCCTGCTTGCCATTCCGGCAAGACAGGTTGCGCGAGTGCTGCCCTATTCGGCATCATCGGGACACTTGACGACCACACCGAAGGGCCGACCCGATGACACACAGCTTTGAGAAGGACTACTGGGAACGGCACTGGGAACAGGCGCACGATCCGGAAGCCGAGGTGTCGGACCAGAGCGGCCCGAACCCGCATCTCGAACGGGAAATCGCCGGCCTCAGGCCCGGAACCGCCCTGGATGCGGGATGCGGCACCGGTGCCGACGCCATCTGGCTGGCCGACCGCGGCTGGCGGGTGACCGCCGCCGACATCTCCGGCACCGCCCTCGAGGCAGCGGCGGAACGGGCTGCCGAAGCGTCGGTTGCGGCGAGGGTGACCTGGCTCGAGGCCGACCTCACCACGTGGCTGCCGACAAGCCGGTTCGACCTGGTGGCCACCAGCTATGCGCACCCGGCGATGCCGCAGCTGGCCTTCTACGAGCGCATTGCGGACTGGGTCGCTCCCGGCGGCACCCTGCTGATCGTGGGGCATCTGCACGAGCCGACCTCGGCGGGCCCCGATGTCGGTCAGGGGCGCGGTCACGAGCACGGTCACGCGCATGGTGGCGGTCACGGCCACGCCGCGGGCGCGGGCCAGCAGCCACCCGTCGAGGCGACGGCCACCCTGGCGGACATCACCGGTCGTCTCGACCCCGCGATCTGGTGCATCGAGAGCGCCGAGGAGCGCGCCCGCACGGTCACCGGGCCGGAGGGGCGCCCCCTCGCGATGCACGACGCCATCGTGCGGGCCACTCGGCACGCCTGACCGCGGCGGCCGGATCGGCTACAATCGAACACATGTACGATGCAGACGGTGATCGGGGTGGCGCGCATGACGGCACGTCCGGTTCTGCACGCTGACGCCGACGCCTTTTTCGCCTCGGTCGCGTTGCGCTCGAGACCAGAGCTCGCCGCCGTGCCGGTTGCCGTGGTCGCCCATGTCTACATTGCCAGCGCGAACTACCCGGCTCGTGCGCGCGGTGTGCGCTCCGGATCGCTCGCCCAGGACGCGCTGAGGCAGTGTCCTGAGCTGATCCTGATCGACGTGCCACGCGCGGAGGTCGAGGAGGTGGGCGACGCCCTCTTCGACATCTTCCACAACAGCGCCAGGGCAGTGGAACCCGGCTCGATCGAGGAGGCCTTCCTCGACGTCGGCGCGACCGACTGGGCAGGGGCCATCGACGCCGGCCACGCGCTGCGCCGGCGGGTGGCCCGCGAACTCGGCATCCCCATCAGTGTCGGGGTGGGCAGCACCAAGCTGATGGCGAAGCTCGCCTCCCGCAGGGCGAAGCCCGACGGGCTCTCGGTGATTGACGCCGGCGAGGAAGCGCGTCTGCGCACGACCCTGCCGATCACCGACGTCTGGGGAATCGGTGCCACCACACTGCAGCGACTCCATCGCATCGGAGTGCTGAGGCTCGGCGACGTGGACGGCATCCCGCCGAACGAATTGCAGCACGTCTGCGGCACCGCGATGGCGCGGCGACTGTGGCGCATTCGGGACGGCACCGACGACGCCGTGGTGCGCCCGGTCGAACAGCGCTCGTCCCTCACGGCCGAGGGATCCACCGCCGGTTTCGCGCGGCCGGACAAGACGCCCGGCGAGCTGGCCGAGGCGTGTGTCGAGCGACTCTGCAAACGCGCCGAGCGGGCGGGACTCGCGGGCACGGGGATGACTCTCACCCTGCGACCGGAGACCGGCGGAAAGGCGGTTGTGCGGAAGCGCAACCTCGTGGCGGCGACGACCGGGCGGGCGGACTGGCTCGCTGTGGCCGGCGACCTGTTGGCCGGCGAGCCGGTGCCCCGGCTTGCCGGGTTGCGGGTCACCCTGACGGGACTGCTCCCGCTCGACCGGGTGCAGCACACCCTGTTCTGACGCGTTCGCGCGACCGCAGGCCGGGTCACCGGGTCTCGACAAGCTCGACCGACGAGACGGGTGCGACCGACGAGGAAGATGCGACCGCTAGACGGCCGCCATCACCGCGGCGGCCACGGCGTCGGCCACGCGCTCGTCGAACGGGCTGGGCACGATGAAGTCGGCGGCGAGGTCGTCACCGACCAGGTCGGCGATGGCCATCGCGGCGGCGATCTTCATGGCGGTGGTGATGCGGCGGGCGCCGGCATCCAGGGCCCCGCGGAAGATGCCGGGGAAGGCGAGCACGTTATTGATCTGGTTGGGGTAGTCGCTGCGTCCGGTGGCCACGATCCTGGCATAACGGCCGGCCACGTCCGGGGCCACCTCGGGGTCGGGGTTGGAGAGCGCGAAGATCATGGCGTCAGCCGACATCGTGGCGAGCAGGGATTCCTCGACGGTGCTTGAGGAGACGCCGACGAAGACATCGGCGCCGGCGAGGGCCTGCGCCGGGCCGCCGTCGATCTGGCGGGGGTTCGACGTCACGGCGAACTCGGCCTTGACGCCGGTCAGGTCGATGCGGTGGCCGCTGAGGATGCCCCGGGAGTCCAGGAGCACGACGTCCTGGATACCGACCTCCAGCAGGATCGCGGCGATCGCGATCCCCGCCGCGCCCGCGCCGGACACGACGACCTTGAGGCCCGCGCGATCCCGGCCGAGCACCTTGGCGCCGTTGGTGATCGCGGCCAGCACCACGACGGCGGTGCCGTGTTGGTCGTCGTGCATGACGGGCATGTCGAGGGCCTCGATGAGCTTGGCCTCGAGCTCGAAACAGCGCGGCGCCGACACATCCTCGAGGTTCACGGCCCCGAAGCTGTGCTGCAGACGCACGAGGGTCTCGACGATCTCATCGACGTCAGTGGTGTCGAGCACCAGCGGGATGGAGTTCAGCCCGGCGAAGCGCTGGAAGAGGGCCGACTTGCCCTCCATCACGGGCAGGGCGGCGGCCGGGCCGATGTCGCCGAGCCCCAGCACCGCGGTGCCGTCGCTGACGACGGCCACCAGCCGGCTCGCCCAGGTGTGCGTGGCGGCGACAGCGGCATCGGTGTGGATCGCGCGGCTGACCTCGGCAACGCCAGGGGTGTAGACGACGGCCAGGTCACGCCGGGTGTCGATGGGCCGGGCGAGTTCGATTCGCAGCTTGCCGCCCTCGTGGGCAGCGAAGATTTCGTCGGTGGTGACCAGGGCGGGCTGGACGGGGATGGTGAGTGACATGGAGCGGGCCTTTGCGGTCGAGACACAGAAAAGCCGCACACTTCCTGAAGGATCCAGACCGGCCTGGGATCAGGCTACGGCCATCGCGGCTCGAACGAACGGGACCATAGGCCCAGTCACCCGTCGCCGGGCGCAAACCGGGTCGCCGAGTTGCCGCAAAAGACCCCCTGGCAGGCATCGAAGGGCCACTTTGGCCGCAGTCGCGGAGGGGACCGGCGGCGACTCACGTCAAAATGCCCCTTCGGGTGCGGTGAAGGGGCATTCTGAAGCAATTCGGCGAAACTGCCGCTAGCGCGGTTCGGGCGCCTTCAGCTCGGCGTCGGCACGGACTCCGGCATCGGACGGGGCGGTGGCCGGGTGCGTCGGGTGGCCGTGCTGGGCGGCTTCGAGGGCCTCGGCCTCCGCACCGCCGACGGCCTCACCGCGGGCGACCATTCCGGCCACGTCGGAGAGCGTGATCTGCTTGAGCATCAGGGCAAGGAGGAAGGCCAGGCCGATGAAGGGCAGCAGGTACCAGAACACCGGCGCCAGCGCATCCGCATAGGCCGCCACCACCCCGTCACGCACGACATCGGGCAGCGCAGTCAGGGTCTGCGGGTCGATCGTGGACGTGGCCGCAGCGGCATCCGTGGCGTTCGCGCCGGCGTTGCTGAACACGCCGGTGAGGTTCTCGGTGAGCCGGTTGGTGAAGATCGTGCCGAACACGGCCACGCCGAGCGCGGCACCGACCTCGCGGAAGTAGTTGTTCGTGCTCGTTGCGGTGCCCACCATCGACGGGTTGACCGAGTTCTGGGCGACCAGGACGACAACTTGCATGATCAGCCCGAGGCCCGCACCGAAGATGAACAGGAACACGCAGATCAACCAGATCGGCGTCTCGGCGGTGAGGCCGGTCATCAGCACCATCGCGAGCGCGGTGAGGATCGTGCCGATGATCGGGAACATCTTGTACCGGCCGGTCTTGGTGATGGCGATACCGGAGATGATCGACGTGCCGATCAGGCCGGCCATCATCGGCAGCATCAGCAGGCCGGATGCCGCCGCTGACGTGCCTGAAGACATCTGCAGGAAGGTGGGCACGAACCCGATCGCGGAGAACATGCCGAGCCCCAGGGTGAGGCCGATCAGGGTCGCGTTGACGAAGGTCGGGTTCTTGAACAGCGACAGCGGGATGATCGGGTCTTTCGCCTTCGCCTCAGTGATGACGAACAGGACGGCCGCGAGCAGCATGCCGGCACCGAAGAGCCAGGTCTCAATCGCTTCCCAGCCATGGTCGGCGTTGCCGCCGAAGTCGGTGAAGAAGATCAGGCAGGTCGTGAAGGCCGACAGGAAGATGACGCCGAGGATGTCGATCGGCTGGGTGGCCTTCTTGCTCGGCAGCCGCAGGGCGAACCAGGCGATCGCGAAGGCCGCGATGCCGACGGGGATGTTGATGTAGAACGCCCACTGCCAGGTGAGGTGGTCCACGAAGAAACCGCCCAGGAGCGGACCGCCGACGGCGGAGAGGCCGAAGACGGCGCCGAGCGGGCCGAGGTACTTGCCACGCTCGGATGCGGGCACGATGTCGGCGATGATCGCCTGGGAGAGGATCATCAATCCGCCACCACCGAGGCCCTGCACGGCACGCCAGACCACCAGCTGGGTGAAGTCGCCGGCGAAGGCACAACCCACCGAGGCGATGGTGAACAGCGCGATCGCGATCAGGAACAGGTTGCGACGGCCGAGCACGTCACCGAACTTGCCGTAGACGGGCATCACGATGGTCGTCGCCAGCAGGTAGGCCGTGGTGAGCCAGACCTGGTGCTCGACGCCGCCGAGCTGGCCGACGATGGTGGGCATCGCGGTGGAGACGATGGTCTGGTCGAGGCTGGACAAGAGCATGCCGGCGATCAGGGCGCCGAAGATGATCCAGATTCGCCGTTGGGTGAGGAGGAGCGGCGCCTCGGAGGTGGTGGTCACGAAATGTTGCCTTTCAGGGAGTGGGTACGGCCAGCACGAGGCGCATGGCGTCGAGCGAAGAAGAGAGGATGACGGCGAAGTCTTGGTCATTCGCCGGATCGACGAAGGTGTCGGCGGTGGATTTCATGAGCGAGCCGACGATGCTCACGATCGCCGCAGCACGCGGATCGTCGCCGTCGACGCCTTGCCTCTCGACGATGAGGCCGCGGAGCTGGCGGTCGCGGTCCCTGGACAGGCCGATGAAACGGGCCAGCAAGCGCGGCTCACGTTCCAGGGCGACCATCAGGTCGCCGTGCTCCCGGGGGTCCATCTCATCGGATTCAATGTGCTGGATGGCCAGGTCGATCAGGTCGTTGAGCACCTGCGGCCACTCGCCCGCTCCGCGGGCCAGGAACTTTTCGGCGAAGAGTCGGTACTCGTCGTCGGGATTGACCCCGATGACGGCGTCTTCCTTGCTGGCGAAGTAGTTGAAGAAGGTGCGCCGGGACACGTCGACGGCGGAGCACACCTCCTCGATCGTGAAACCGGCCAGGCCGCGCTCCGCCGTGAGCCGACGCGACACCGCCGTGAGATTGGCGGCGGTTTTACGCATACGTCGCTCAACACGGGAAGTGATTGCACTTTCTGACATAGAGTGCAGTTTTGCATCATTAGACACACAGTGCAAGTTAAATCCCGACGTTCGGGGTCGGGCTTGGCGATAGGTCACCCGGCGCTGTATGGTCAGTCAATGCTGACTATTGCGAGCCACCTCGACGTCATGAATCGCCTGGGTCGTGCGATGGCCGACCCCACCCGGTCCCGCATCCTGCTGAGCCTGCTCGAGGCGCCCGGCTACCCGGCCCGGATCGCCCGGTCGCTCAACCTCACCCGGTCGAACGTCTCCAACCACCTGAGCTGCCTGCGCGGCTGCGGCATCGTGGCCGCGGTCCCAGAGGGCCGGCAAACCCGGTACGAGATCGCCGACCCGCACCTGACCCGCGCGCTCGCGGCCCTCGTCGAGGTGGTGCTCGCCGTCGACGACGGCGAGCCCTGCACCGAAACCGACTGCGACGTTCCCGGCTGCTGCGATACCCCCGCATGACCGCCACGAACACGGCATCGTCACTCGACCCGATCCGTCGCCGCGTGCTGCAGCGCCGCATCCGACTGGTGGTGGCGATCACCATCAGCTACAACGTGATCGAGGCGGGCATCGCCCTGGCCGCCGGCACCGTCGCCTCCTCCGCCGCACTGGTCGGCTTCGGCCTCGACTCGATCGTCGAGGTGCTCTCGGCGGCGGCGATCGCCTGGCAGTTCGCGGCACCGGACCCGGAGAAGCGCGAGCGGGTGGCCCTTCGGGTGATCGCCGTCTCCTTCTTCGCGCTGGCGGCCTACGTGAGCGTGGATGCCGGCCTCTCGCTCTTCGGGGTGCGCGAGGCCGAGCACAGCCCGGTGGGGATCGCCTTGGCCGCGGTGAGCCTGGCGATCATGCCGGTCTTGAGCTGGTTCGAGCGTCGCACCGGCCGGGAACTCGGCTCGGCATCCGCCGTCGCCGACTCGAAGCAGACCCTGCTCTGCAGCTACCTCTCTGCCGCGCTGCTGGCCGGGTTGCTGCTCAACTCACTGCTCGGCTGGGCCTGGGCGGACTCGGTCGCGGCGCTGGTGATTGCCGGCTTCGCGGCGAAGGAGGGCCTCGAGGCGTGGCGCGGCGACGCCTGCACGGTTCCGGTTTCGGCGCTCACCGGGGAGCGTGCCGCCGAGACCGGCCATTGATCGCCCCTCTCGGCGACGCCGAAGGTCATCGCCGCACCAGCTATGGCCCATCGCGCCCGCCATAGGGGGCGCGATGGGCCATACGGGGTGCGGCGAAGGGGATGCCTAGACCGGCGACTCCTGGTGCGCCGCGATCGCCCAGCCGCCGTTGTTCTCGTCGAAGAGGTAGGTCGTGGACATCTGCAGCTCGGTCGCGGTGTCACCTCGCCAGGCCGTGGACCTGTAGACCAGCACGCCCGCGTGCTCACCCAACCGAATGACGGCCGGCTCGTGCAGTTCATACCGATCCAGCGGAGCGGCGGCCTTGAACGCGGCGCGCACGTCGTCGCGGCCGAGCACCACCCCCGGCAGAATCAGCAGACCGTCCCCGGTCATGGTGCGCTGGTAGTAGTCACCGCCCTTGCCGGCGAGGATGGCGCGCCAGCCCTCGTGGGCTTCGTGCAGGAGTCTGGCAGGGAGATCGTCGGTGATCGCAGTCATGACTCCACGCTAGCCCTCGGCCGGGCCGGGCGGGTCAGAATTTGTGCTGCAGAATCCAGGCGTGCATGGTGACCGCGGCCGCCGCGGAAGCGTTCATCGAGCGCGTCGAGCCGAACTGGCTGATTTCCACCAGGGCGTCACCGGCAGCCACGGCCTCCGGCGAGAGGCCGGGACCCTCCTGGCCGAACAGGAGCACACAGTGCTCGGGGAAGCTGAAGGTCTCCATGATCACGCTGCCGGGCAGGTTGTCGATGGCGATGATCGGCAGGTTCTCGGTGCGGGCCCACTCGACGAACGCCGCCACATCCGGGTGGTGCAGCACGTGCTGGTAACGGTCGGTCACCATGGCGCCGCGCTTGTTCCAACGCTTGCGGCCGATGATGTGCACGGTATCGGCGCCGAACGCATTGGCGCTGCGAACGATGGAGCCGATGTTCATGTCGTGCTGCCAGTTCTCGATGGCCACGTGGAACGGGTTGCGCTTCTCGTCGAGGTCGGCGACGATCGCCGGCATCGACCAGTACCGGTACCGGTCGATCACGTTGCGGGTGTCGCCGCGTTCGAGCAGCTCTCGGTCGTAGTACGGCTCCTCCGGCCATTCCCCGACCCACGGGCCGACCCCGTTGGTGGACAGCTCTGGCGTGGGGTTCAACGGTTCTGGCACTGCACCACCGTATCCCGCCGGCCGGAGGTCCGGCACCGGTGGCATTCCGCGGTTTTGTACTGCTACATTGATTGTATTGCTACGAAAGGCGGATGCTGACCCTCCGCCCCTGGAGATGGAGGCGCGTATGTCGTACGTGTTCGTGTGTTGTGCCATTGCCATTGCGTGTTCCTTCGCGCCGCTGAGTTCGAGCAAGCCTGCCAACCGGGCGCGCGAGCTGGACAAGTACGCGCGCCGGCTGGGCGTCGCCGTGCCCGTCGCCACCGCCGAGCGCATCACCGGCCAGCTCATCTGCCGAGAGCGCGCGCTCCTGACCGGCGGGCTCACCGGCATCGTGCTCGCGGTCATCACCGCCCTGCTCCTCCCCGGCGGCTTCAACGCCGGTTATGTGCCCGTGCTGATCTTCGGCGGCCTGGGCGTCGGCAGCGCCATCGGCGCGGCACTTGCGTCCTCGGCGAGCGCCTTCACTCCGCTCACCGGGCCACGCATTGCCAGGTCATGCACTCCCGGCTATGCCGACTATGTGCCCCCACTGGAGCGCTGGAGCGGACGCCTGCTGCCCGCCCTCGCTCTCCTGGCCGTCCTCGCCGCATGGATCGCCTTCAGTATCGGGGCGCTCGGCGACGCGCGCCTCTCCTCCGCCTACATCTGGGGGTCGGCCGGCGCCTGGCTCGCCTATGCCTCGATCGCCGGGCTGCTGGTGTCGGAGGCGCTGTCCCGCCGCATCCTCGATCGCGGCCAGCCGGCGGCATCCGCCACCGATCTGGCCTGGAACGACGGCCTGCGCTCGCAGGCCCTGCGCGACCTGCACGCCGTGCCCATCACGCTGGGCTTCGTGTCGGTCCTGGGCACCTTCCTCGACATCGGCTCCCTCTCCGACTACCAGGGCGGCGGTGCGACCGCGGCCCTCGTGGGCCTACTTCTTCTGGTCCTACTGAGCAGCGCGGCCCTCGCAGTTCTCCTTCTCGACGTCACCTCGAAGCCCCAGCAGTACTACTGGCGTCGGCTGTGGGCCGACCGAGCGGCCGGCTCTCCGACATGATGCTCGTCATCGATCCCGACTCGGGCGTCGCCCCATACGAACAGATTCGATCCCAGATCGTCGCGGCCGTGCGTGCCGGCGACCTGAAGCCCGGCGCGCAGCTGCCCACTGTGCGACGTCTGGCCGACGACCTGGGCATCGCGCCCAACACGGTGGCGCGCAGCTACCGCGAGCTCGAACGCGACGGAGTGATCGAAACCCGCGGCCGCAACGGATCCGTGATCGCCGGCGTCACGACGCCGGGCCCGGCAGCGGATGCCGCCCGGGCCTACGCGCGCCGCGCAGCCGAGTTGGGCCTGACCCGCGACGCCGCCCTCGATCTCGTGCGTGCGGCGTTGGACGGTACCGCGGCCGCCTCGACCACCCCCACCGACTGAGGACCGCCCGCCGCAGCACCCAGCTTCCGTTCACCTCGGGTTCGCTACCCTGGGGGTCAGGGTGCGCAACAGTCGGCAGCCGCGGCGGTTCCGACCGCGTCTTCGCGCCGGCGCCATCCGATCGAGACCGCACTCATGACCCCGACCGGAAGGCAGTTCCATGCATCCCACACTCTTCGGCATCGACTTCCTCGACTCCGAGTGGCTGATCGGTTGGTTCGGATCGTTCGTGCTGTTGGGCGTCGCCGCCGTCGTGTTCGTCGAGACCGGCTTCATCGTGCTGTCGTTCCTGCCGGGCGACTCCCTGCTCTTCACGGTGGGGCTGCTCACCGCCACCGGCGACGTGCCGTTCCCCATCTTCGTGACCTGTGCGATCATCTTCGTCGCCGCGTTCGCGGGTGACCAGCTGGCCTACGGCGTGGGGCGCAAGGCCGGACCGGCCGTCTTCGCCCGCGAGCAGAACCGGTTCTTCAACCCGAAGAACGTCGAACGCACCAACGCGTTCTTCGCCAAGCACGGTGGCAAGGCCGTCATCATCGCGCGCTTCCTGCCCGTCTTCCGCGCCTTCGTGCCCCTCGCTGCCGGCGTCGGCAAGATGAGCTACCGCACTTTCGTGACCTTCAACCTGATCGGCGCGTTCGCCTGGGGCGTCGGCCTCACCATGGTGGGCTTCCTGCTCGGGCAGATCCAGTTCGTCGCCGACTACTCCGAGTACTTCATCATCGGCATCGTGCTGCTCTCGGGCATCCCGATCCTCTCCGAGCTGTACAAGGCCGGGCGCGAGGCCCTGCGCACCCGCGGCAAGGCCGCCGTGCCCGCCGTCGAACTGCCCGAGGACGTGCGCGAGTAGCCCACTCCCCGGCTGATGCCCCGGACTGGGGACTGACCGGGCCCGCACGCCTCTCGGTACAGTGAAAATCTGAATCTGGCGGGCGACCGCGCAGCCGGCACCAGCACACGACCCGGGGGGCGTCGCGATGGACCATGGACCGATCTTGCTCACGCGCCCTGTGGTGCGCCGGCCGCGGGCGAGGACCTGAGCGTGGGGCGGTTCATCTACGACTCCACCCTGACCGTGATCCTGGACGACCTTCTCCTCAGCCACCTCCAGGCGGTGGTGGGCGCCAAGTTCCGTCTCCAGCAGTCCTTCTACTTCAGCTGGGGCTACCCGGGCAAGACCGGGGAGAGTCGCACCACGATCTGGTTGACGCCGGGCATCAGCGTGCAGTTTCACTATCGCACCGCCCGCGCACACGCCCTTGATCGGGACCGGATCAGCACTTTCCTCGCCCAGGCGAACAGCCCCAGCGGTCTCGTCCTCGTCATCGGCGACTGATTCCGTCGGCGGGGCCGCCGGGCACGCGGCATCCGCCCCGAGGGGGTTTCGGCTTACCTAAATACTCACTACGATTTAGGCATGCCTCAATCTGACCCTGCAGCGACCGCGACCGTGGCGGAACGCGCCGCCCCTCCCTCGCTGAACTCGGTGGCCTCCACCCGGCTGCTCTGGCTGCTCGGACCGGCGCTCGTGGCCGGCGTGGCCTATCTGGACCCGGGCAACGTGGCCAGCAATATGACCGCGGGCGCCCGGTACGGGTACCTGTTGGTCTGGGTGGTCGTGGCCGGCAACCTGATGGCGTGGCTGATCCAGTACCTGTCGGCGAAGCTGGGCATCGTCACCGGCACCAGCCTGCCGGAGATCCTCGGGGTGCGCCTGCGGCGGCCAACCGCCCGTCGGCTCTACTGGGTGCAGGCCGAGCTCGTGGCCATGGCCACCGACCTGGCCGAGATCATCGGCGGCGCCGTGGCCCTCAACCTGCTCTTCGGGCTGCCGCTGCTGGCCGGCGGTGTGATCACCGGTGTCATCTCGATGATCGTGCTCACCGTGCAGACACGACGCGGCCCGCGCGTTTTCGAGCGGGTCATCGTGGCCCTGCTTCTGATCATCACGGTGGGCTTCGCCGCCGGGGTCTTCTTCGCGCCGCCGGACGCCGGTTCGGTTCTCGACGGTCTGGTGCCGCGCTTCGAGGGCGCGGACTCGGTGCTGCTGGCGGCGTCGATCCTCGGTGCCACGATCATGCCCCACGCCATCTACGCGCACTCCGCGCTCACCCGCGACAGGTTCCCGATGCAGGAGGGACCGGCCGCCACCCGGCGCCTGCTCTGGGCGACGAAGTGGGATGTCACAATCGCCATGGCCATCGCCGGCACCGTCAACCTCGCCATACTGCTGCTCGCGGCCTCGGCTCTGCAGGGGGTGCCGGGCACCGACTCGCTCGAGGGTGCGTACGCGGCCCTGCAGAGCACGCTCGGCCCGGTGGTCGCGACGGTGTTCGCGATCGGGCTGCTGGCCTCCGGTCTCGCCTCCACCTCGGTGGGCGCCTACGCCGGAGCCGAGATCATGCACGGCCTGCTCAAGCTGCGGGTGCCACTGCTGCTGCGCCGCATCGTCACCCTCATCCCGGCGCTGCTGATCCTCGGCGTGGGATTCGATCCCACTCAGGCGCTGGTGCTGAGCCAGGTGGTGTTGTCGTTCGGCATCCCGTTCGCCCTCATCCCGTTGGTGTGGCTCACGGCGCAGCGCGGCCTGCTCGGCGACTTCGCCAACCGCTGGTTCACCACGGCCGCCGGCGCCGTGGCCGCGGTGCTGCTGGTGTCCCTCAACGCCGTCCTGCTCGTGCTCGTCTTCACCGCCGCATGAACCGGCCAGCTACCCCGAGGTGGTCATGAAACCCACCACACCGGCCGCCGAGGACTACCTCAAGACGATCTACGCGCACACCGAGTGGCAGCCGGCGCCGATCACACCCCGGGTCCTGGCCACCCGGCTGGGCATCGCTCCGTCGTCGGTGACCGAGATGGTGAAGAAGCTCGCTGCCGACGGGTTCATTGCCCACGTGCCGTACGGCCCGCTCACCCTCACCGCAGCCGGGCGGATGCGCGCCACGGCCGTGGTGCGCCGGCACCGGCTGATCGAGACCTGGCTGGTGCGGGAGCTCGGCTACACCTGGGACGAGGTGCACGACGAGGCGGAGGTGCTCGAGCACGCGATCTCCGACCGGCTGCTCGAGGCCATCGACGCCCATCTGGGCCACCCGGCGGCCGACCCGCACGGCGATCCCATCCCCGGCGCCGACGGCTCCAGCGTGCGGGTGCCGGCGGTCCTGCTCGCGGATGCGGCGCCCGGCCACGCCGGAACCGTGCTGAGGGTCAGCGATCGCGATCCGGGCATCCTGCGTGCCCTGGCCGACGCGGGCATCGGCCCCGGCAGTCGACTGGATGTGGTCGACGCGCACAGTGTGCGGCTGCCCGACGGGGAGCTGCACCCGCTCGCCCCGGACGCCGCCGGCGCCATCTGGCTCACGCGCTGACCGGGCGCACCGCGCCGCCAAGGGCGGCGGCGGGGTGCCGCCAGCAAACCTCTCCCCGATAGTCTGGATACGGCAGCCTGTCCCCCTGGTTGCGCCCAGTTCGTCCCACAAGAAGGAGCGAGTCATGAGAACCCGTGACGAGATCGAATGCTGGCTCACCGACATGGACGGCGTCCTGGTGCATGAAAACCAGGCCCTGCCCGGCGCTGCCGAATTGCTGCAGCAGTGGACCGATGCCGGCACACCGTTCCTGGTGCTGACGAACAACTCCATCTTCACGCCGCGCGACCTGTCGGCCCGCCTGCGCTCCTCAGGGCTGAACGTACCTGAGGAACGCATCTGGACCTCCGCGCTGGCCACGGCGGACTTCCTCAAACAGCAGAGCCCCGGCGGCACGGCATTCGTGATCGGCGAGGTCGGGCTCACCACCGCGTTGCACGAGGCCGGCTTCATCATGACCGAGACCAACCCCGACTACGTGGTCGTGGGTGAGACCCGCAACTACTCGTTCGAGGCCATCACCAAAGCCATCCGGCTGCTGCTCAAGGGCGCCCGGTTCATCGTGACCAACCCGGATGCGACCGGCCCCAGCGCCGAGGGACCGATGCCGGCCACCGGCGCGATCGCCGCGCTGATCACCAAGGCCACCGGCATGGAGCCCTACGTCGTGGGCAAGCCCAATCCGATGATGTTCCGCTCGGCGATGAACCGCATCGGCGCGCACTCGGAGAACACCGGCATGATCGGCGACCGGATGGACACCGACATCGTCGCCGGCATCGAGGCCGGTTTGCACACGGTTCTGGTGCTCACCGGCATCAGCGACCCCGCCGAGATCGCTCGGTACCCCTTCCGCCCCGACGAGATCCTCGACGGCGTGCACCAGCTGCTCGCCGCCGGACCTGTCGAATCCGACGAAATCTAGCCGCCCGCGCACCGCGGTGACACGGAAAGCCGGGCCCTCGGGCCCGGCTTTCTGTGTGTGCGGAGTGGCTACGGCGCCGTTAGGCGGCCGGGGCCAGGCTCGCGGTGAGCGGCTCGCCCGAGGACCGGCTCGCGAAGCAGTAGAAGTACCTCTCGCCGGCGTCCCACTGCTCGGCGGTCACCGGGTAACTGCCTTGCAGCTGCACATCGCCGTAGGCGCCGGCGGTTTCGAAGTCGATCACGCCGGGGGCGCTGCAGAGAACGTTGATCTGGTCGGCGAACGCCTGCTCACCGGGGAACGGGGAACCGCTGTCGCCCTCGAGGATGCCGCGGTAGACCAGCTGGCCCATGTGCGGGGTGGCGCAGTCGACGACGGTGAATTCTTCGTCCCAGGGCGACGTGTACGGTTCGAGGCACTCGGTGCCGAACAGGGTGTTCCAGGCGTGCACGCCGGCCGGCTGCGGGCCCGGGGCGGCGGGCTCGGGGGCAGTCGTGGGCTCCGTGGTGGTGCCCGCCTGGGCTGAGGCAGATTCGGTGGGAGCGGCCGCCGGGGTGTCACCCAGGCTCTGGCCCAGGAAGAAGAGACCGATGATCACGAGCACCGCGACCACGGCACCCCCGACCCAAAGCAGGTCTCGCTTCGAGGGGCGGCGCGGCGGCTCGCCGTCGGCCGGACCGCGGCGACGGGGACCGGGTTCGTCGGCGGACGGCGCCGGTGCGGCGTGGGCGTCGTGGCCGGGCGCTGCCGTGGCT
>NZ_SOGI01000005.1:0-14529 GCF_004403385.1 Cryobacterium sp. TMT4-31 | reverse complement strand
CGGTGGAGCAGGCGGCGAGGCCGGCGACGAGCAGGCCTGCGGTGGTGAGGCCGAGTGCGGTCTTGGTGAAGCTGCGCATGATGAAGTCCTTTGCTGTGGAGTGTGGGGGCTTGCTTGGTATGCAGGTGGTTCGTCCCCACCCCGGAAAAGGTTTGGTCTTAACGAAAAATCGCGCCTGTCCGTGAGACAGGCGCGACTTTCGCGAGCGGGAGTAGCGGTTACGGCTCCAGGCGGGTCGGCCCGCGGAACAGGTAGGTGACCTCGCGGATGGATGCCTGGTGCAGCATCAGCATCAGCACGCGGGCCAGGCCCATGCCGAAGCCACCGTGGGACGGTACCCCGTAACGGAAGAAGTCCAGGTAACCCGCGATCTCGGCCGGGTCGAGACCTTTCTCCACGGCCTGCTCGACGAGGACGTCGATGCGGTGCTCACGCTGCGCGCCGGTGGAGATCTCGGTGCCGTTGAAGATCAGGTCGTAGCTGTTGGTCAGGCTCGCGTCGCCCTCGTGGCGCATGTGATAGAACGGGCGGATGCTCGACGCGTAGTCGGTGAGGAACACGAACTCGTGCCCGTAGGTCTCGGCGACGTACGCCGCGATCTGGCGCTCGCCCTCGGGGTCCATGTCGTCGTCTTCACGGGGAACCTCGTAGCCGCGGCTCTTGACGATCTCCTTGGCCTCGGCCAGCGGGATGCGCGGGAACGGCGTGCTCGGCACGGTGACCTCGACGCCGAACAGCGCGAGCACCTCCTCGCCGTGCTTGGCCTTCACCGCGGTGAACGCGGCCACGAGCAGGTCCTCGTGCAGCTGCATGACGTCTTCGTGGCTGTCGATCCAACTGATCTCCGAGTCAACGCTGGTGAACTCGGTGGCGTGCCGACTGGTGAACGACGGGTCGGCCCGGAACGCCGGCCCCACCTCGAAGATCTTGCCGAAACCTGCGGACTGCGCCATCTGCTTGAAGAACTGCGGGCTCTGCGCCAGGTAGGCCTTGCGGTCGAAGTACTCCACCTCGAACAGCTCGGCGCGGGACTCGCTCGCGCTGGCCATCAGCTTCGGGGTGTGCAGCTCGATGAAGTCGTGCTCGATCCAGTACGTGCGCAGGGCGTGCTCGAACGTGGTCTGGATGCGGAAGATGAGGCTCGCCTTGGGCTGGCGCAGGTCGAGGAAGCGCCAGTCCATACGCTTGTCCAGGCTGGAGTCTGCCGCGATCGGGGTCTCCGGGATGGCGAGGGTGACGACCTCGAGGGACGCCAGCTTGATCTCGATGCCGCCGAGCTTGACGCGCTCGTCGTGCTTGAGCTGCCCGGTCACGGTGACGAAGCTGCCCTGGGACAGGCCGGAGATGGTGGTCGCCGGCTCGTCGTCGACGACGACACCCTCGGCATCCGTGGTGCGTGGATTGACCAGCTGCACGGCGCCGGATTCGTCGCGCAAGACGACGAATTGCACCTTCTTCTGGTCTCGGACGGTTTCAACCCATCCGGACACGGAAACGAGACCGTCGTCGAGGGCAGCAAGGTTCTTGATCAGTACGCGCGCATTCACCCCCTGAGTTTAGCCGCACAGCTCTCGGCGAATTCGCGGGTGACCTCTCCGTAGACTGGAGCGTGTGGTAGCTAGCCAGGTACATCTCGTGCGGCACGGTGAGGTTTTTAACCCCGAGCGCGTGCTTTACGGCAGACTTCCCGGCTTTCGGCTGTCCGATTTGGGGCAGCGGATGGCCGAGGCGGCTGCCGCAGACCTCGTCGAGCGTGGGCGCCCCGTGGGGCGGATCATCGCCTCGCCGCTGCAGCGCACCCAGGAGTCGGCAGCCCCGATCATGGCGGCCTTCGGCCTGCCCATCCACCTCGACGAGCGCATCATCGAGCCCGCCAACCGCTTCGAGGGCAAGCGGATGCGCGGCCCCGGCGGCGCCCTGCGCGACCCGCGCACCTGGCCCAGCCTGATCAACCCTGCCCGGCCCAGTTGGGGCGAGCCTTTCGCGTCCATCTCTGCTCGGATGCTCGCCGCCATCGACGATGCCTTCCATTCGGTCGACGACGGTGACGTCGTTCTGGTCAGCCACCAGCTGCCGATCTGGATGGTGCACCGCACCCTGGCCCACGAACGCCTCGCCCACGACCCGCGCAAACGCCGCTGTGACCTGTCCAGCATCACCACGCTGTCGTTGCACGACAATGTGCCCGCCGAGGTCGGCTATGCGAGTCCCGCCGCCGCCCTTCTGGTGCCGGCCAACGATGTAGGTGCAGTGTGAGTCGCCGGCCACGCCTGATTCCTGCCGCCCTGATCGGCCTCGTCAGCCTCGGCCTCGTGCTGACCGGGTGCACCAGCGACGACCCGCTCGCCGCGCAGTACCGTGAAGGCAGCGGCAAGGGCTACATCGCCGGCGACGGCAGCGTCACCGAAATCGCCGCCGAAGATCGCGGCGAGTCCGTCGTCTTCGACGGCACCCTCGAGGACGGCTCCACGGTCAGCTCCGACGACTACACAGGCGAGGTCCTCGTGGTCAACTTCTGGTACGCCAGCTGCGCCCCCTGCCGCGCCGAGGCCCCGGACCTCAAGACGATCAGCGAGGAATTCGCCGGTCAGGGCGCCAGCTTCCTCGGTGTGAACGTGCGCGACCAGGCGCCCAGCGCCATCGCCTTCAACGAAAGCTACGAGATCAGCTACCCATCGGTGATGGATGTCGACGACGGCGGCCTGCAGCTCGCCTTCAGCGGCAGCATCCCCCCGAACGCCGTGCCGACCACCCTGGTGCTGGACTCCTCTGGACGGGTCGCCGCGCGCATCCTCGGCCAGGTCAACTCGCCGTCCATCCTGGAAACCCTGATCAAGGACACGATTGCCGAGGACGGCTAGGCGTGGGCAATCCCTTCGGCGAGATCGTCTTCAGCGGGCAACTGTTCCTGGCGATCCCGATCGCCGTGCTGGCCGGGCTTGTCTCGTTCGCGTCCCCGTGCATCCTGCCGCTCGTGCCCGGCTACCTGGCCTACATCGGCGGGTTCGCCGACGGGAGTAGCGGGTCGAAGCTCTCCGCGCGCCGGGGACGCAACCGGCTGCTGCTGGGCGTGGCCCTGTTCATCCTCGGCTTCACCCTGGTCTTCGTGCTCACCGGCGTGGTGTTCGGCGTCGCCGGGTTCTGGCTCAACCAGTACCGTGACCTGATCACCCGCGTCGCCGGCGCCGTCGTGATCCTGCTCGGCCTGGTCTTCGTCGGTCAGTTCGGCGCGATGCAGCGCACCATCAAGACCTCCTGGCGGCCGCGGATGGGCCTGGCCGGCGCTCCGGTGCTCGGCGCGGTCTTCGCGGTCGGCTGGACCCCGTGCACCGGCCCCACGCTCACGGCCATCAACTCGCTCAGCCTGAGCACCGGCTCACCGTGGCAGGGCGGCCTGCTGGCGCTGTTCTACGCGCTCGGCCTGGGCATCCCGTTTCTGCTGATCGCCCTGGGCCTGAACTGGGCCACCGGGGCCGTAGCCTTTCTCAAGCGTCATATCCGAGCGATCAACCTGTTCGGCGGCGTGCTCCTGATCGTTATCGGGGTGCTCATGGTGAGCGGCGTGTGGAATGCCTGGCTCCTGAACCTGCAAGGGGTGATTGGCAGCTATGTCCCGGCCATCTGACCACATCGACTCCGCCCCGGCGCCCACCGGCGACGGGATCACCCAGCCCAAACTCGGTTTTGTCGGCACCCTGCGTTGGTTCTGGCGTCAGCTCACCAGCATGCGCACCGCGCTGTTCCTGCTGCTGCTGCTCGCCATCGCGGCGGTGCCCGGCTCGCTGGTGCCCCAGCGCAGCTCCGACCCGAACGGCGTCACCCAGTACTTCACCGACAACCCTGACCTGGCGCCGGTGCTCGACAAGATCCAGGCGTTCGACGTGTACTCCTCCGCCTGGTTCTCCTCCATCTACCTGCTGCTGTTCGTCTCGCTGATCGGCTGCGTCATCCCGCGCACCAAGCACCACCTGCAGGCCCTGCGCGCCAAACCGCCCAAGACCCCCGCGCGCCTCGGCCGGCTGGCCGGCTTCACCACCCGCACGGCCCCGGCCGGCACGGATGCCGCCACCGCCGTCGCCTCCGCCCGCACCGTCCTCAAGCAGGGTCGCTACCGGGTGGCGCTGTTCGAGAGCCCCACTGAGTTCTCGGTCTCGGCCGAGCGCGGCTACCTGCGTGAGACCGGCAACCTGGTCTTCCACTCCGCCCTGGTCGGTCTCCTCGTGGTGGTCGGCTTCGGCAGCGGCTTCGGCTTCAGCGGCCAACGAGTGCTCGTGGAGGGCCAGACCTTCGTCAACACGCTGCTGGCCTACGACTCGTTCAACCCCGGCCGGTTCTTCGACGACACCGAACTGGACCCGTACACGCTCACCCTCGACGACTTCACGGTGAGCTACGAGACCGCGAACCTCGAGGCGTTCGGCCAGCCCGTCGACTTCACCGCCGGCGTCACGGTCACCCCGCGCGGCGGCGACGCCGAGCCCGGCGCGGTGCGGGTCAACGACCCGCTGCGCACCGGCGGCACCAGCGTCTACCTGCTCGGCAACGGCTACGCGCCCACCATCACGGTGAAGGACCCTGAGGGCACAGTGGTGTTCACCGACTCCGTGCCGTTCCTGCCGCAGGACGCCAACCTCACCTCGCTGGGCATCGTGAAGGTGCCGGACGGCCTCGCCGAGCAGGTGGGCCTGGTCGGCTTCTTCTACCCGACCCAGGACGAGAGCAGCACCGGCTCGTACTTCTCCAGCTTCCCCGACCTTGAGTACCCGGTGCTCACCCTCAATGTGTACGCGGGTGACCTGGGCCTGGACGAGGGTGTGCCCACCTCGGTGTACTCCCTCGACACCGACTCCATGGAGCCGCTGGCCACCCGCACGAGCGACATCCAGCCGCTCGAACTCAAGCCAGGCGAAACCCAGGAGCTGCCCAACGGGCTGGGCTCGGTGACCTTCGAGAACGCCACTCCGGATGCCGCGGCGGGAGACTTCTCAGGCTCGGTGCCGCGGTTCGCGTCGTTCGATATCCACCACGACCCCACCCAGGGCTGGGTGCTGCTGTTCGCGGTGCTCGTGCTCGGTGGGCTGCTCACCTCGCTGTTCGTGCCGCGCCGTCGGCTCTGGGTGAAGGCCATTGACCAGGCGGATGGCTCGGTGCGGCTCGAATACGCCGGCCTCGCCCGCGGGGAGGACCCGGCCCTGGAGTCGGCCGTCACCGCCCTCGCCGACCGGCACATCGCCCTGCTGGAACGCTCGGCCCCGGTCGTTTCACCCGTCGAACCCGCTTAGGCTGTACTGGTGAATCTGAACGAGCTCTCGATCCTCAGCCTGTACTCGGCCATGGCCGTCTACGCGTTGGCGTTCATCGCCTTCTCGATCGACCTGGCCAAGCGCAACTCTGCGGTGGACGCGGCCGATGTCGAGTCCGCCAAGGCCCGAGCGGGCGAGGCCACCTCGGTGGGTTCCGCCGGCGGAACCAGCACCCTCACCCGCATCAGCGCCCGGATGGTCAACGATGCGGCGACGCCGTACGGCCGCTCCGCCAGCCTGCGGGTGGGCGTCTCGCTGACCGTGCTCGCCTGGGGCCTGCAGCTCGTGGCCACGGTGTTGCGCGGCATCGCCGCCGAGCGGGTGCCGTGGGCCAACATGTACGAGTTCGCGATGACCGGAACTCTCCTCATCGTCACGGTGTACCTGATCCTGCTGACCCGCATCGATCTGCGGTTCCTGGGCACCTTCGTCACCGGACTTGTCCTGATCCTGCTCGGCATAGCCCAGCAGTATTACGTGGAAGTGGCCCCGCTGCCGCCGGCTCTGCAGTCGGTGTGGTTGGTCATCCACGTGTTCGTGGCGTCTCTCGCCACCGGGTTCTTCGCCCTCGGCTTCGCGCTCTCGTTCGTGCAGCTGCTGCAGGCCTGCCGCGAGGACCGGGTGGACACCGACAAGCCCGGCCGGCTCAAGTTCCTGAAGACCCTGCCGTCGGCGGTCACCCTGGAGAACCTGGCCTACCGCACCAACATCATCGGCTTCATCCTGTGGACCTTCACCCTCATGGCCGGCTCGATCTGGGCCGAACGGGCCTGGGGCCGGTACTGGGGTTGGGACACCAAAGAGGTCTGGACCTTCATCATCTGGGTGATCTACGCCGGGTACATCCACGCGCGGGCCACCCGGGGCTGGCGCGGATCGCGGTCGGCTTGGCTGGCGATCATCGGCTTCGCCGCCGTGATGTTCAACTTCGGCGTCGTGAACGTGTTCTTCAAGGGCCTGCACGCCTACTCCGGCCTGTAACCCGCGGCGAGGGTCGCGCCCGCTCGGTCCGCGCCCGATCGCCGGATCCGCAATGGGCGGGTGCCACGCCGTTATGCGGGTGGCGCGCCACCCGCATAACGGCGCCTAACCCGCAGAGCTCTAGGCGGGCCCTGCGTCGCGCCTCCTGATTACTCGGCGAGCAGGGCGTGCACGCGGGTGATGCGGGCGAGCCACCAGTCGCGGCGCTCAGGGCTGGCCGCGTAGGTGTCGAGAAGGTCGGCATCCGGCACCACCCGGCGCACCGGGATGCTGCCATCAACGGGCAGCAGCGGTTCATGGGTGACGTCGGCGGCCAGCAACGACGCGGTGGCCAGGCCGCAGTCGTAGTCGAGCTCGGGCAGCGCCGCCGCCAAGAACGCGCCCATCGAGATGCCGATCGAGGTGTCGAGGGCGCTGGAGACGATCAGCGGCAGGCCGGTCTCGGCCTGGATCGCGAGCACAGCGCGGATGCCGCCGAGCGGCTGCACCTTGACCACCAGGAGGTCGGCAGCGCCTGAGCGGGACACCAGCAGGGGATCGGACTCCTTGCGCACGCTCTCGTCGGCGGCGATCGGCAGGTCGAGGTAGTCGGTGCGGCGGCGGATCTCGGCCAACTCGTCGATCGACGCGCACGGCTGTTCGACGTACTCGAGGTCGAACTCGGCTAGGGCGTGGATCGCGTGCTCGGCCTCGTCGAGGTTCCAGAGCCCGTTGGCATCCACCCGGATGCGTCCCTCCGCGCCGAGTGCCTTGCGTACCGCGCGCACCCGCTCCACGTCTTCGGCGAGGGTCTGGCCGGGGTCGGCGACCTTCACCTTGGCGGTGCGGCAGCCGGGGAACCGGGCCAGCAGTGCCGGCACGTCGGCGGCGTCGATGGCCGGCACCGTCGCGTTCACCGGAACCCGGTCTCGTCGAAGGGCCGGGCTCTCTTCCCAGCCGAACTCCAGCGCAGCCCGCAGCCAGGCCGACGCCTCTTCATCGTCGTACTCCACGAAGGGGGAGAACTCGGTCCAGCCGGCCGGCCCCTCGATCAATACGGCTTCACGGCTGGTGAGGCCGCGGAAGCCGGTGACGAGGGGGAGGTCGACCACGCGGGCGGTGGCGAGCACGTCGTGCAGTGAAGGGAGCATGGCTCTAGTGTGCCAGCATCCGCGGGTCCGCCCCTGAGCCGTTCATTCGGTGGAATCGGCGACGAACGTCTCCTCGGGAGTGAGCGTCACGTCCGGACCGTTGGGCTGCACGTCCACGATGGCGATCGCGGTGCCCGGAGAGATGAGCAGATAGGCATCCTGATAGCGCCCGGCGCCGCTGTTGACCCGCAGCCAGGTGGGCACGCCGGCCGCCGCCGCGTCGGAGATCTCGGCTCGGAGTGATTCGAGTGTGCGGTCGCCGAGCGTGTACGGCTTACCGCCGTAGACGATGTCGATGCGGGTCACGAATCATCCTTACCATTCGACGTGGATCCCAGGCGGTGCGGTTCCGGCACGATCTGCAGGCCGCCCGATGAATTCGCGGTCAGCATCAGCGCCTCGATCCAGTCGCGGTTGAGGCTGGGCGAACGACCGCCGAAATACTTGTAGGCCAACGGGATGCTGGGATGCATCCAGATGGTGCTCCGTCCGTCACCGCCCTGCGGGTCGTCTCGCCAGGTGAAATAGAAGCACTCGCCCCGGCGTAGCTTGGCACCGATCACTACCTGGATGTGCGCGAGCACGCGATCATCGAAATCCGCCGTGAGGCTCGAATCGTACGTCAGCTTGCCCATTGCACCACTCCGTTGATAGGGGTAGGTGTTACGCTACGCCGGTTTTCGCTTCTAGTCCCTGAGATATCGCTCGAGTCGTGGCACCTTTAGGAGGGCCAAGGCGCGCTTCTCGATCTGTCGGACCCGCTCCCGCGTCACCCCCTGGATGACCGCGATCTGGTCGAGGGTGCGAGGTTCCTCACCGGTGAGACCGAAGCGGGCTGTGAGGATGGACCGCTCCCGGTCGGGCAGGGCATCGAGATAAAACGTGATGTCGGCAGCCCGCAGTGTGATGGTGGCGCACTCGTCGGGCTGGGGCAGGTCGTCATCGATGATCAGCTCGGCGATGTCGCCGATGCCGTCGCCGACCGGTGCGTGCAGCGAGATGGGCTCGTTGTCGTACTGCAGCAGGCGGGACACGTCCCGCACCGCGATCTGCGACAGTTCGGCGATCTCCTTGAGCGTCGGTTCCCTGTCGAGGGTGCTGGTGAGGTCGCGGCGGATGCGCTTGATCTTGTTGAGCTTCTCGGCGGTGTGCACCGGGATGCGGATCATGCGAGACTTGTCGGCCATGCCGCGGTGGATGGCCTGCCGGATCCACCAGGTGGCGTAGGTGGAGAACTTGAATCCGGTCATGAAGTCGTACTTCTCCACCGCCCGCACCAGGCCGATGTTGCCGTCCTGCACGAGGTCCATGATCGGGACGCCGCGGCCGGAGTAGTGCTTGGCGATGCTCACCACGAGACGCAGGTTGGCCTCGATGAAGTGGTTCTTCGCCCGCCGGCCCTCGAACACCAGGCAGGTGAGTTCGCGCTTGAACTCGGGGTTCACCGGGGTGCCTTCGGCTTCCGCCCGGTTCATCTTCTCCTCGGCGAACAGGCCCACCTCGATCTTGCGGGCCAGATCCACCTCGTCCTCGGCCGAGAGCAGGGGGCCCTTGCCGATGCGGCGCAGGTAGTCGCCGAAGGCATCCGTGGAAGCCCGGCTGTAGCGGGAGGTGGCCGCGGCGCTGGCGGCGGCCGACGGCGAATACGACGACGGGGTCGACTCCGGCGGCGCTGCCGGGGTTTGAGTTGTGGCGCGAGCGCTCGCACGGGTGGTGGGCGGCTGGACGATGGTTGTCATGCGAGAACCCCCCGGGGGAGAAGACTGGCTGTGGCACGGTCAAAGGAAGTGAAGTAGGCGCGTTCCCGCGGACGACCGAGGTTGGTCACCTCGAAGGCGCTGCCGACGATCTGGATGAAGCCGAGTAGGGCGGTCGGGTCGTCATGCTCGATGCCATGGTCTGCGACGCGCCACTCCGTGGGGGAGAGTTCGGTGATCTCGACGTCGCCGAGGCCGAGGGCCGTGTCGTCGACGGTGCTGCCGGGTATGGGTGTCGGGTTCAGGACAGGAGCGGTGTAGGTTTCGGCGCTGGTGACGGGTGCGTATTCGGGTAACGCAGTGTCGGGTGCCGAGGGGCTGTTGTGAAACATGACCACCTCCAGGTCGTTCGGGTGACATAAGTACACAACTCGGCGTCTAGCCCGTTCAAGGGGTTGACGGGGAAGCCGCCGAGGAGGTACACCTGAATAGCCCTCATGTCTGGTGTGAGCGGTCCCAGCTGTATATCGGTCCATGTCAGGACCCGGCGACCAAACCGGCAGCCCGAGCCTGCCGCGTAGTCTGGTGCCATGCCCGAACTGGTTTCAGAGATCTTCGACCCGACCCAGTGGCGTTCGGTGGATGGCTTCGGCGCTCTTGCCGACATCACCTATCACCACGACCTCACCGGCCGCATCGCCCGCGTGGCCTTCAACCGGCCGGAGGTGCGCAACGCCTTCAGGCCGCAAACCGTCGACGAACTCTACGCCGCCCTCGAGGACGCCCGCACCAATCCGCACATCGGCGTGGTGCTGCTCACCGGCAACGGCCCGAGCGCGCGCGACGGTGGCTGGGCGTTCTGCTCCGGCGGCGACCAGCGCATCCGCGGCAGGGACGGCTATAAGTACGGTGAGGGCGAGACCGCCAGCGGCATCGACAAGGCCAGGGGCGGCCGGCTGCACATCCTCGAGGTGCAGCGTCTGATCCGTTTCATGCCCAAGGTCGTCATCGCCGTGATCCCCGGCTGGGCGGCGGGCGGCGGGCACTCCCTGCACGTGGTCTGCGACCTCAGCATCGCCAGCGCCGAGCACGGCAAGTTCAAGCAGACGGATGCCGATGTCGGCTCCTTCGACGGCGGCTACGGCAGCGCATATTTCGCCCGCCAGGTGGGCCAGAAGGCGGCCAGGGAGGTCTTCTTCCTCGCCCGCGAGTACTCGGCCCAACGGGCTCTCGAGATGGGCGCGATCAACGCCGTCGTCCCGCACGCCGAGCTGGAGAACGAGGCGCTGGACTGGGCGCGCACAATTCTGACCAAGTCGCCCACGGCCATCCGGATGCTCAAGTTCGCCTTCAACGCCGTGGACGACGGCATGGTCGGGCAGCAGGTCTTCGCGGGTGAGGCCACCCGCCTGGCCTACGGCACCGACGAGGCCGTCGAGGGCCGGGACTCGTTCCTTGAGAAGCGCGAACCGGACTGGTCGCCGTACCCCTGGCAGTTCTAGGGGATGCGGTGAGGCCCGTCCGCGCCGTTCCCGCCGGGGATCCGCTGCACCTGCTGACCGAGTTGCGCCTGGCGCTCTCCGCCACGGGTGACGCGCTGCTACCGGTGCCGGTGCCGTCGCCTACGGCCGACAACGGAACCGGGGCCGACCGGGCCGGGCTCGGACCGGTGCCGCGCCGAGTGGCCGTGGTGATCGAAACATCGGGCTCGACGGCCGCGCCCAAACGGGTGATGCTCAGCACCGACGCGTTGCTCGCCTCCGCGGCAGCGTCGAGCGTGGCCCTCGGCGGCGACGGCCAATGGTTACTCGCCCTGCCCGCCCACTACATCGCCGGCGTGCAGGTGCTCGTGCGGTCGATCGTGGCCGGCACCGAACCCGTTCTGCTGCCGCCCGGCCACTTCGATCCCGTCGTCTTCGCCGAGTACGCCCGCCGCCTCGTCGAACCGTTGCGGTTCACCTCGCTGGTTCCCGTGCAGCTGGCCCGGCTGCTGGATGCCGCCGACGCCGACCCGGCGATCCTGACCGTGCTGCGGCGCTTCACCGGCATCCTCGTGGGCGGCCAGGCCGTGGCCCCGGCACTGATCGACCGGGCCGAACGGCAGAAGATCCGCGTGTTGCGCACCTACGGTTCGTCCGAGACCGCCGGCGGCTGCGTGTACGACGGCGTCCCGATCGGCAACACCCGGGTGCGTGCCGTCGACGGGCAGCTCGAGATCAGCGGAGCGGTACTCGCCGACGGGTACCTCGGCGATGAGGATCGCACCGGCGACAGATTCCGGGACGACCACGGCGTGCGCTGGTACCGCACGGGCGACCTGGGTGCGGTCGCCGTCGACGGCACCGTGAGCGTCACCGGCCGGGCCGACAACGTGATCGTCTCCGGCGGTGAGAAAGTGTCGCTCGATGCCGTCGAGGCCCTCGTGCGCAGCCTCCCCGGGCTGGGCGAGGCCGTCGTGGTGCGCGCCGCCGACCCGGTCTGGGGGCAGACACCGGTGGTGGTGGTGGTAGCCGCTGCGCCGCCGGCGTTGGAAGCCGTGCGCGCCGCCGCGGCCTCGGCTCTGGGCCGCGCCGCCCGCCCCTCTCGCATCGTGACCGTCGAGACCCTCCCGCTCCTGGCCTCGGGAAAGCCGGACCGGCAGGCGTTGGAAGCGTTCATCGCACGCTGAGGGCCCGGCCCGCGGGACCGCCCGACGGCCCGGCGGTGACCCGGCGGAGACCCGGATGCGGCCGGTAACATGAGGGCGTGGCACATGGAGCGCGGCCGAACGAGCCGAAACAACAGAAGTCCCGTCAGACCAGCCAGAACGGCGCCCGGAACACGGCACCGACCGGGCCCAAGTACCCGGCGAAGTCGGGCAACCCGGCCCGGAAGAACTCTGCGAGGACCGGACCCGCACGCAGCGGGCCGGCAACTGCCGGCGACTGGATCTCCGGCGCGCGCCTCCGCACCTTGCCGCTGGCCGTCGCGCCGGTGGCGCTGGGAACCGGAGCCGCTGTCGTGGCCGGTGGCGCCGGCGAGTTCCACTGGGTGCGGGCACTGCTCGCGCTGGTGGTGGCGGTGAGCCTGCAGATCGGTGTGAACTACGCGAACGACTATTCCGACGGCATCCGCGGCACCGACAACCACCGGGTCGGCCCGGCTCGCCTCACCGGTGGGGGAGCCGCCAAGCCCCGCGCCGTGCTCACCGTGGCGCTGGCCTTCTTCGGCATCGCCGCCGTCGCCGGCCTGGTGCTCGTGGTGGTGAGCCAGTACTGGTGGTTGCTCGCCGTGGGCGCCCTGGCCATCGTGGCGGCCTGGTTCTACACCGGCGGTAAGAAGCCGTACGGCTACCTGGGCCTGGGCGAACTGTTCGTGTTCGTCTTCTTCGGCCTGGTGGCCACGGTCGGCACCACCTACGTGCAGGTGGGCACCGTCAACCTGGAGAGCTGGCTGAGCGCCGTCGCCATCGGCCTGATCGCCTGCGCGGTGCTGATGGTGAACAACCTGCGCGACATCAAGCCGGACAAGGCCGCCGGCAAGCGCACCCTCGCCGTGTGGATCGGCGCCAGGGCATCCCGCGTGGTGTTCTGCGTGTTCCTGCTGGTGCCCTTCGCCATCGCGGGCTTCTTCGCGCTGTTCTACCCGCTGGCCTGGCTCACCTTCTTCGTGCTGCTCCTGGTGCTGCCGGCCTGCCTGATCGTGGCGACCGCGAAGACCGCGAAGGAACTGATCCTGGTGCTCAAGCTCACCAGCTTGGCGGCGCTGCTCTACGGCATCACGCTCGGGCTGGCCTTCGCCCTGTAACGGCACAACTGCTGCCCGCAGCGGCAACAGATAGCGTCGAGCCGCCCGCTCAGCGGATGACTACGAGCGGACGACTACGGCGCGGGCGGGGTGCGGCCGACGTTGGTCTGAGAAGCCGCGGCGCGGTCGACAGCGGCGTCCTCCGACTCGGCATCCGGGTGCACGGGCTCCTTGTCGCGGTGCCGCACCTCGTAAAGACCGCGGGCCACCGTTTCGCGCCGGGCGCGAAGGAAAATGTAGGACAGGCACAGGCCGATCACCGCGGCGAGCAGCGCCGCCAACCAGCCCTCGATGCCCAGCAGTGACAGCACCACGAAGGGCACGACGAACATCAGGACGCGGAGCACGGTGAAGACCAACCAGGCCGGAACAGCTTTCATACTTGCAGCTTAAACCGTGCCGCTGAGAGTACTCACCGATCTCTCGGCTGACCGGCCTACAATTAGCAGCATGTTCCGCCTGTTGTTCGGCCTCGGAGTCGTCGTCGTCATTCTCACCGTGTATGCGGTGGTGGATTGCGCGCTGTTCGACCGCAATCGTATACGTGGCGTGCCCCGGTGGGCCTGGATCCTGATGATCATCCTGCTGCCGGTGATCGGCGCCGTGCTGTGGCTGGTGATCGGTCGCGGCCGCCGCAGCACCGCCGCGAACACCGGCGGCCGGGTCACCCGGTCGATGGCCCCCGACGACGACCCCGACTTCCTGCGCGGCCTGGACCGCGTGAAGGACCAGGACCAGCGCATCCGCGATCTCGAGCAGGAACTGGCCGACTTCGACAAGATGGACCCGCCGGCCGACGACACATCCCATCCCGGCACCGCCGGAGTCGACCCCAAGAAGACCGAACCCGGTGAGGGTGACCAGCCGGGCCGACGGGATGCCTGAGACCACCGACGTTTCCGGCTCGACCACCCTGCCTGACACCGCACTCGTGCGTCCGGTCGCGCCGAGCGGCAGCCCCGCCACCGACTTCAGCGTGGCATTGCTGGCCGAGTTCGTGAGCCTCGGTGTGCGCGACATCGTGCTCAGCCCGGGGTCACGGTCCCAGGCGCTGGCGCTGGCAGCCACCGAATTCGAACGGCTCGGCCTGCTGCGCCTGCACGTGCGCATCGACGAGCGCGGGGCGGGCTTTCTCGCGCTCGGGCTCGCCATCGAGAGCGGTCGCCCCGCTCTGGTGGTCTGCACCTCCGGCACCGCTGTGGCCAACCTGCATCCCGCGGTGCTCGAGGCACACCATTCCGTGGTGCCCATGATCCTGCTCACCGCCGACAGGCCGGCCGAGCTGCGGGGCATCCGTTCGAACCAGACCACCGTGCAGCCGGGGATCTTTGCGGAGGCCGTGCGTCTCTGCGAGGACGTGGCAGCCCCCGACGGAACCGTGGGGGAGTCGGACATCGCGCTCGCCCTGGCCCGGCTGGCCTACGCGACGGCGCTGGGCACCCAGACGAACAACCCCGGCCCCGTGCAGCTGAACTTGGCGTTCCGTGAGCCGTTGTCGGCCGCCGTCGAGCTCGAGGCCGTCGCCGCTGCTGCGTCCCTGCCGGGCCGGCCGGATGCGGCGGCGCCCGCCGATCCGCCGCATCCGGTGCCGCCGGGTCCCCGCACCGTCGTCGTCGCCGGCGCCGGTGCCGG
>NZ_SOGI01000073.1:0-14518 GCF_004403385.1 Cryobacterium sp. TMT4-31 | reverse complement strand
GGCTCCATGAATACAATCACCACAGGCCCCACACCGGAATCGGCGGCGCCGTACCCATCAGCAGATTGACCAACCTGCCTGGGCAGCACAGCTAGCTCACTCGTCTTCGGGCAGCTCCCGACGGGCACGCGTCTGCGCCGCACGGATGGCCATCCCCGCGTCCTCGGGGTAGCCCACCTCCATCAGGGTCAGGCCGTGCGCCTGCATCACCTTGAACTCGCTGGTGCGGGCCCGCTCGATGCGCAGGTCCACGAGTCGGGTTCCCACCAGCTTGCCCTCCCCCACCGACACGCAGGCGCCCACCAGGGCGCGCACCATCGAATGGCAGAACGCATCCGCCTGCAGGGTGGCCACGAGCACCCCGTCGGGGTCCCGCCGCCACTCGAAGGACTGCAGGGTACGGATGGTGGTGGCTCCGGGCCGCGGTTTGCAATAGGTCGCGAAGTCGTGCAGCCCGATCAGGGTGGCCGCGGCCTCCTGCATCGAGGCGAGGTCGAGCGCGAAGCCGTGCCAGGTGGTGCGCAGCCGCTGCAACGGGTCGCGCAGAGCGCCGGTGTCGGAGATGCGGTACTCGTAGCGGCGCCACAGTGCGGAGAAGCGGGCGTCGAAACCGGCCGGGGCCAGGCTGGCGCGGTGGATCACGATTTCGGGCTGGGTGACCAGGATGCCGCCGAGGCGACGCTGCACCATCGTGGCCAGCTCGTTGGGGTACGTGGGTGCGGCCTTGCCCCGTTTGACCCGCACGAGGGCGTTGACCTGGTCGGGGTTGAGATCGAAGTGGGCCACCTGGCCCAGCGCGTGCACACCGGAGTCCGTGCGCCCGGCGACCACGAGGGTGGGGGTGGGCTGGTGGCGCTTGAGGATGGCGCCGAGGCCCTCCTCGATCTGGCCCTGCACGGTGCGGTACCCGGGCTGGCTGGCCCAGCCGAAGAAGTCGGTTCCGTCGTAGCCCACGTCGAGGCGGATGCGTTTGGAGCCTGCTGGCGGCATCGAATCGGACGGTGCCGCCAGGGCGCCATCCGGGTTGAGCTCGGCCAGCACCAGCGGAAGGGCGCCGTCGACGGGCTCGGGAAAACTCACAGAGGTCAGTGTAGAGGCCGGGCCGGGTTATCGTTGGACGGGCCCGTCTCAGGCCGCACAGTTATGACCAGTCTCCTTCGCACCGCGCCCCGCTCCCCCGCCACAGCTGTCGCCGTTCGCCACCCGGACGTTCCGGCCGGCCGCCGGCTCAGCGGCCTCGACGGTCTCCGGGGCATCGCCGTCATCCTCGTCGTTGTCTATCACCTGTTTCCGCCGGTGTTGCAGGGCGGTTTTATCGGCGTCGACATCTTCTTCGTGATCAGCGGTTTCCTGATCACCGGCCTCATCGTGGCCGAACACGACCGCACTGGCCGGTTCTCGCCGCGGCGGTTCTGGCTGCGTCGGGCCCGCCGCCTGGTGCCGGCGCTGGTGCCGGTGGTGCTGGTGGCCTGCACGGCGGCCTGGTTGCTCGGCGGCGATGTGCTCGTGGGCCTGGGCTGGAAGCTGCTGGGCGCCGCGACGTTCAGCTACAACTGGGTGTCGATGGCCACGAACACCAGCTACTTCGGCTCCGGCCAGCCCGAGCTGCTCCGCAACCTCTGGTCGCTGGCCGTGGAGGAACAGTTCTACCTGCTCTGGCCGCTGCTGCTCCTCCTGCTGCTTAGGGTCCGCCGGCCGGGCCTGCGCCTGGCCCTCGTCGTGGCGCTCGCCCTCGCGTCGGCAGTGTGGATGGGCGTCGGCTTCTCCCCGGGCAGCGACCCCACCCGGGTGTACTACGGCTCGGACACCCACAGTTTCGGCCTGCTGATCGGCGCCGGACTGTCCCTGCTACTGCGTCCGCTCGGGCCCGTGGCTGCGGGCGGCACGGTGGCGGCCCCGGCCGCGCGCCGGGCCCTCACCATGATGCGGCCCTGGTGGGGCGCGGCAGCAGTGGCCGGCCTGATCGCCGCCGCGATCTGGCTGCCGGCTGACGCCGCCGCCACCTACCGCGGCGGCCTCCTGCTGGTGAGCGCACTCACCGCCGTGGCGATCTGGGCGGGCGTGGCCGGCGACCGGTTCGGGCGGATGCTCGACACCGCTCCGCTGCGCTACCTCGGCGAACGCTCCTACGGCCTGTACCTCTGGCACTGGCCGCTGCTGGTGCTGGTGCAGCTCGTGGCGCCGTTCGGCCGCGGCCCGGCGAGTGTCGCGGCGACCGGATTGCTCACCCTGGTGCTGGCCGTGGCGGCCGCTGCGACCTCGTACCGGTGGCTCGAGATGCCGATCCGCCGGCAGGGCCTCCGTGGCGCGGTCGGGCAGCTGCGCGCCACGGTCATGCGGGCGTCTGCGCCGGGCACCCGCCGCCGCTACCGCTCCCGTGCGGCACTCGTTCTCGCCGCGGCCGTCGTGCTGATGTTGCTGGTGGGCACCGGCGCATCCGTGGTCACGGCGCCCACCGTCACGACGGCCCAGGCGGAGGTGCTCCGCGGCCAGCAGGCGTTGGCCCAGGCCGCTCAGGCGGCACAGGCACAAGCCGCCAAGGATGCCGCCGCCCAGGCCGCAGGTGTGGTCACGGAAACCACCAGGGGGTCCAACATCACCGCTGTCGGGGACTCCGTGATGCTCGCCTCCGCGGCCGAGTTGCAGGCCGAGTTCCCCGGCATCACGATCGACGCCGCCGTGTCGCGCGGCATGGACGCCGCCCCGGAAATCCTGGCCGCACAACGTGCCGCGGGCACCCTGCGCCCCGTGGTTCTGCTGGGCCTGGGCACGAACGGTCCCGTCGACCAGGCCGACCTCGCCGCCGTCATGCGGGTGATCGGTCCCTCCCGGGAACTGATCGTGGTGAACGCGTTCGCGGACCGGGACTGGACCGCGGGGGTCAACACGGAGCTGGCGGAGTTCTCGGCGCGCCGCAGCCAAGTGGTCCTGGCCGACTGGAGCGCCGCGATCGCCCCGCACGTCGACGTGCTCGCCGATGACGGCATCCACCCCGGCCCCACCGGCGGGGCGATCTACGCCGACTCGGTGGCGGTCGCCCTCGAACGGCTGCCCGGTGCCGCACCGAGCCGCGCGCCCGGCGCCGACACCCTGCAGGCCTTCCGCGTGCGCTGACCCACCCGCCGCAGCCCCTGGGCCGTGCGACGGATGCGGCGACCGGGCATCCGACGCATGTGGGCGACGCACCTCGAGGCATGCGGACGGGCCTCTGGAGGCATGCGGCGGGGCCGCTCGAGGCATGCGAGCGGGCCTCTCGAGGTGTGCGGGCAAGGCGCCGCCATGCGGGTGGCGCGCCAGGCGCATAGCGGCGCCTGCCCCGCGTACCTCCGGCGGAGCCACCACACCGCCATCGACCCTCTGCGTGTCCCGCCGGCACGCCATCACCGCACCTCGTGTGGCCGAGCGCGCCCGCTATAGCGGGCGCATCCAGCCGCAGGGGGTGCATCGAGCCGAAGCGGGCGCCTCCAGCACCATCGTCGGGCACACAAAAAGGGCCCGACCGAAGTCGGGCCCTTTCAGGTACAGCGAGTGAAGCTGGTGTTACTTGGCTTCCTCAGCGGATGCGTCAGCAGCGTCGGCCTCAACGGTCTCGGCTTCAACAGTCTCAGCTTCGACGGTCTCAGCCTCAACCGGGGTCTCCTCGGCGACGGGCGCGGACGCCTTCGCTGCGGAGGCCTTGTTCGACTTCACCTTGGGCGAAACGGGCTCGAGAACGAGCTCCATCTGCACCATGGAGGCGTTGTCGCCCTTGCGGAAGCCGAGCTTCGTGATGCGGGTGTAGCCGCCATCGCGCAGCGCAACCTGGGGCGCGATCTCGGTGAAGAGCTCGTGCACGACGGTCTTGTCGCCGATCGTCGCGAGAACGCGACGACGAGCGTGCAGGTCGCCACGCTTGGCGAAAGTCACCAGGCGCTCGGCAACCGGACGCAGGCGCTTGGCGCGCGTCTCGGTCGTCTTGATGGACTTGTGGGTGAACAGGGCGGCAGCCAGGTTCGCGAGCATGAGGCGCTCGTGCGCCGGTCCGCCACCGAGACGGGCTCCCTTAGTGGGCTTAGGCATTATCGGTAATCTCCAGTATCAAAGTCGAAAGGCGTCGAGGAACGACGAGCCTTAGATGGTTTCTTCGTCGTAACCGCTGTAGAAGTGCGCACCGTCAAAGCCGGGCACAGAATCCTTCAGCGACAGGCCGAGCTCTACGAGCTTGTCCTTGACCTCATCCACCGACTTCTGACCGAAGTTGCGGATGTTCATCAGCTGGGTCTCCGAGAGGGCGACCAGTTCGCTGACGTTGTTGATGCCTTCGCGCTTGAGGCAGTTGTACGAGCGCACGGACAGATCGAGGTCTTCGATCGGCACGGACAGCTCGGTGGAGAGGACGGCGTCGACCGGCGCGGGGCCGATCTCAATGCCCTCAGCAGCGGTGTTCAGCTCGCGGGCCAGACCGAACAGCTCGGTCAGCGTGCGACCGGCGGATGCGATGGCGTCGCGGGGCGAGATAGCCGACTTGGTCTCCACGTCAACGACGAGGCGGTCGAAGTCAGTGCGCTCACCGGCACGAGTTGCCTCGACACGGTAGGTCACCTTGAGAACCGGCGAGTAGATCGAGTCGACCGGAATCTGGCCGGCCTCGGAGTACTCGTTGCGGTTCTGGGTAGCCGACACGTAACCACGGCCACGCTCGATGGTCAGTTCAAGTTCGAACTTGGCCTTGTCGTTCAGGGTCGCGATGACGAGCTCGGGGTTGTGAACCTCGACGCCGGCCGGAGCCGAGATGTCGGCGGCCGTGACCTGGCCGGAGCCCTGCTTGCGCAGGTACGCGGTGATCGGCTCGTCGTGCTCGCTGGAGATGACCAGGCCCTTGATGTTCAGGATGATCTCGGTGACATCTTCCTTGACCCCGGGAACGGTGCTGAATTCGTGAAGCACTCCATCGATGCGGATGCTGGTGACAGCAGCGCCGGGAATCGAGGAAAGCAGGGTGCGGCGCATCGAGTTACCGAGGGTGTAGCCGAAGCCGGGCTCGAGGGGTTCGATGACGAACCGGGACCGGAACTCCGAGATGTTCTCTTCGGTGAGCGTGGGGCGCTGTGCAATAAGCACTATTGATTCCTTTCGGCGAAGTGTCCGCTATATGACACTTAGTGGCGAGTTGTGAAATTGTGAGTCTCGACGGGCCCGCGAGAAGCGGCCCTGTCGCGGTGAACGGCGAGTGAGCCTGCCCGGATCTTTCGACCCAGACAAGCCCAATCGCCAGTCACTGAAAGGAATTAAACGCGGCGGCGCTTCGGGGGACGGCAACCGTTGTGGGCCTGGGGCGTCACGTCGTTGATCGAGCCAACTTCGAGGCCAGCGGCCTGCAGCGAACGGATAGCCGTTTCGCGGCCCGAACCCGGTCCCTTGACGAAGACGTCAACCTTCTTCATGCCGTGCTCCTGGGCCTGGCGAGCTGCAGACTCTGCAGCCAGCTGAGCGGCGAACGGGGTCGACTTGCGCGAACCCTTGAAGCCAACTCCACCTGAGGACGCCCAGCTGATGACCGCACCGGTGGTGTCGGTGATCGAGACGATGGTGTTGTTGAAGGTGCTCTTGATGTGGGCCTGGCCCACAGCAATGTTCTTCTTTTCTTTCTTACGCGGCTTCCGTACGGCCGACTTTGGTGCTGCCATGATTTCTCCTGAATCCTAGAGGCGTGACGGGCTAGGCGAGGCCTAGCGCGCCTTCTTCTTGCCGGCTACGGTGCGCTTCGGGCCCTTGCGGGTACGAGCGTTGGTCTTGGTGCGCTGGCCGCGAACGGGCAGGCCCTTGCGGTGACGAATACCTTCGTAGCTACCGATCTCGACCTTGCGGCGGATGTCAGCGGCGATCTCACGGCGAAGGTCACCCTCGATCTTGAAGGTTCCTTCGATGTAGTCGCGGAGCTGGACGAGCTGCTCGTCAGTCAGGTCCTTGACGCGAATGTTTCCATCGATCTCGACGTCGGCGAGGGTCTTGAGTGCCCTCGTACGGCCAACACCGAAAATGTAAGTAAGTGCAACTTCCACGCGCTTATCGCGCGGAATGTCTACGCCGGCTAGACGTGCCATTGTGGCTTCTCCTGTGGGATGAGTGGAGGTCTGTAGCAGCACCTGTGCATCGGCCTCCAACCGATGGTGTCCCCCCGAAGGGTTCCCGGCACTGCTATGTATTTAGTTGTGTCGTGCGTGGATCTCGAGAACGACCATCGCTGGTCGAGCGTGTCGAGACCTAGCCCTGACGCTGCTTGTGACGCGGGTTCTCGCAGATGACCATCACGTTGCCGTTACGGCGGATGACCTTGCACTTGTCACAGATCTTCTTGACGCTGGGCTTGACCTTCATGGGTGTGTCCTTGTAATCGCTGTCTTCGTACCCACGGAATGCCGCAGGCCGTTACTTACAGCAACGCTTACTTGTAGCGGTATACGATCCGACCGCGGGTCAGGTCGTAAGGGCTCAGTTCCACGATCACACGGTCCTCAGGAAGGATGCGGATGTAGTGCTGACGCATCTTGCCCGAAATGTGGGCAAGAACTTTGTGGCCGTTGGTCAACTCAACGCGAAACATCGCGTTGGGAAGAGCTTCGACTACTGCGCCCTCGATCTCGATGACACCGTCTTTTTTGGCCATAACTCACTATCGCTAAAGTATTGGTTGCTGGTCTTGCGGGATTGTGGCCTCCAGACACGCCAGTAAAGGCAGTGCTAGACACCAAGGATTTATCCTATGCTATGCGATTGCCCTTTGGCAATTCATCCCTATAATCTGGTCGCCGCTGCCACGACCGCGAGCACGTCGGCGTAGAGCGGATGCGTGGCCTCAAGCCCGCACACGTTCGCCACGATGGTCTCGGCGGAGTCGGTGGCGAGCATCCGCTGCAGCTCAACACTCTGCTCGTCGTCGGCGACGTCGAAGCGGAGGGCCGCGGCAATCGCCTCCAGCAGCGCCACCGGGCGGGTGCCCCGTTCGGCGATCTCGGCGGCCGGGCCGATGAAACGTTCGTGCCTGCTGAGCTTGCGCAACGGCTGACGGCCGACTCGTTCGACGGTGTCCGGCAGCGACGGGTTCGCAAACCGGCCGAGGATCTTCTCCCGGTATGCGCGCTGGGTGGCCTCGTCGAGGCCGTGCTTGGCCACCAGGAGGGCGCTGGTCTCTTCGAGTACCCGGCGGGCACCATCCGCGACCGACGGCACCAGAAGCGCGTCGGAGAGCTTGGAGACGCCGGCCTGGGTGCCGAGGTAGGCGACGGTGGCGTGTCCGGTGTTCACGGTGAAGAGTTTGCGCTCAATGTAGGGCGCGAGGTCCTCCACGAACGTGGCGCCGGGAATCGATGGCGGGGCGGAGCCGAACGCGGGGCTTTCGATGACCCACTCGTAGAAGGCCTCGACGGTGACGTCGATGCCGGCATCCTTCGATTGGCCGGGGACGATGCGGTCCACGGCGGTGTTGGCGAAGGCCACCCGGCCTTTCAGGGCCGCGCGGTCACCCTCTGGCACGTTCGCCCAGACCTGCTCGGCGAGCACATCGGTGGCGTTGATCGCGTTCTCGCAGGCCATCACGGCCAGCGGGGGCAACCCGGCCTCGCGGCGGGCCAGGCCCGCCGCGATGACCGGGGCCACGAACCGCAGCACGGTGGGACCCACAGCGGTGGTGACAGCATCCGCCGTGGCGATCTCGTTGATGAGATCGGCCTCGGAAGTGGCGCTGTTGAGGGCGCGGAAGTTGTCGACCACCTTGTCGGTGGGGGTCTCCCCCGCCTCGTGCACGGTGTAGGACGGCGCCTGCTGCAGCGCCTCAATGAGAGGGCCATTCACATCGGCGAAGACAACCTCATAACCGGCCTCATGGAGCAGGAGACCTACGAAGCCGCGGCCGATGTTGCCCGCGCCGAAGTGAATGGCTTTCATTCTGCGTTTACCTCCTCGAGCAGGGCGAAGATCTCGTCCTGCGAACCAGCGTCGATCAATTTCTGTACTTCGTCCTCGTCGGAGAAGACGACGGCGATCTTGGAGAGGATCTCCAGGTGTTCGTTGTTCAGGCCGGCGATGCCGACCGCGAACTTGACGGGCTGGCCGTCCCAATCGATCGGCTCCGCGTACCGCACCAGCGAGAGAGCCGATCGTACGATCGACTCCTTCGCGTCGTTGGTGCCGTGCGGGATCGCCAGGAAGTTGCCCATGTAGGTCGAGACGGAGTTTTCGCGCTCGAACATCGAGTCGACGTACTCCTGCTTCACCGCTCCGGCGGCGACCAACAGGGCACCGGCCTCACGGATGGCCTCGTCCCGCGTGGTGGCCGCACCCGCGGCCACCACGTTCTGCGGTTCCAGAATGCTCTGGGTCATTACTTGGTCACTCCTTCGTTGGTGCCCTGGAGGGACTGTACGACCTCGTCGTACTTCGGGCTGTTCATGAAGTTGTCCACCGAGACGTGAACCGACTTGGGGCTCTTGCCGCGGGCGCGGTCCGTCAGGTCCTGGTGGGTGATCACGAGGTCGGCGGTGCCGTCGAGGTTCGCGATGGCCTGGTTGGTCACCGTGACCCCTTCAATGCCGGCCTTCTTGATCTTGTTGCGCAGCACCGAGGCGCCCATGGCGCTGGAGCCCATGCCGGCGTCGCAGGCGAAGACGATGTTCTTCACTGCGGAACCGGCCGTGGCCGAGGCGCCGAGGTTGCCCAGAATGGAGCTGGACTTGCCCTTGTTGGCTTCGGTCTTGGCGATCGCGGCGGCCAGTTCGTTGTCGTTCTCAGCGGCGAGGTCCTTCTTGCGGCTGGCGCGGAGGATGACACCACCGATCGCGAACGAGACACCGGCTGAAGCGATGACCGAGAGGATGACGCCGATGAAGTCGGTTGCCGGGGTCTGCGCCAGCACGGCGATGATGCTGCCGGGCGAGGCGGGGGCACGGAGGCCGGTCTGGAAAGCGACGTTCACGGCAACACCGGTCATGCCGCCACCGATGGCGGCGAGCACCATCATCGGCTTCATCAGCACGTACGGGAAGTAGATCTCGTGGATGCCACCGAGGAACTGGATGATGATCGCGCCGGGTGCACTCGCGCGGGCCAGGCCGACGCCGAAGAACGAGAACGCGAGCAGGATGCCCAGGCCCGGGCCGGGGTTCGCCTCGAGCAGGAACAGGATGGACTTGCCGGACTCCTGGACCTGCTGCACACCGATGGGGGTGAGCACACCGTGGTTGATGGCGTTGTTGAGGAAGAGGATCTTGCCCGGTTCGATGAAGATCGACGCGATCGGCAGCAGGCCGTTGACGATGAGCCAGTCCACGATCATCTCGAGGAAGGCGCTCAGGCCGGTGACCAGCGGGGCGATTCCGAAGAACGCACCCAGGGCCAGGGCGAAGCCGAGGATACCAGCGGAGAAGTTGTCCACCAGCATCTCGAAGCCGGGGCGGATCTTGCCGGCCCAGATCTTGTCGACCTTCATCAGAATCCATGCGGACAGCGGGCCGACGATCATGGCGCCGATGAACATCGGGATCGTGCTGCCCACGATGACACCCATGGTGGCGATCGAGGCGATCACTCCACCGCGGGTGCCGTAGACCATCCGGCCACCGGTGTTGGCGATCAGCAACGGCAGTAGGTACAAGATCATCGGGTCGACGAGCGTGACCAAGGTCTCGTTCGGGGTCCAGCCGGTGGGGATGAAGAAGGCGGTGATGATGCCCCACGCGATGAACGCCGCGATGTTGGGCATGATCATGCCGCTCAGGAAGGTGCCGAAGGCCTGTACGTGGACCCTCGCGCCCTTCTTCTCGGTGACAGACGTCGTTGTCATTTCTGTATACCTCTCTCGGGGGTTGCAAGCACGGTAGGGCCCGTGCCGGTGGGGGCGGTGCTGGTGTAGCTGTGTGCGATTGCGGTTGCCGCGGCGCGAGCGGATGCTGCGCCGTCGGCGGACAGAGCAACGTCGGCGAGGTGCCGGGCCTGCTCGAGTGTGAAGTCGGCCAGGGAGGCCCGAACGTCGGCGAGGGCCGACGCCGACATCGACAGGGTGGTGGCGCCGAGGCCCACGAGCACCACGGCCAGCAGCGGGTCAGCCGCGGCCTCGCCGCAGACACCGACGGGCTTGCCGAGGCTCGCGCCGGCGGCGCCGACCTCGCCCACCAGGCGAAGCACCGCGGGGTGCCACGGGTCCTGGAACGCGGCGACGCTGCCGAGCATCCGGTCGGCCGCCAGCGTGTACTGGGTCAGGTCATTGGTGCCGATGGAGGCGAAGTCGGCGTGCGCCAGGATGTGGTTGGCGAGCAGTGCCGCGCTCGGCACCTCGACCATGACCCCGGCAGTCTTCAGACCCAGCTCGTGGGCGAGGGCGGTGAAATACACGGTCTCTTCCACGGTGGACACCATCGGCGCCATCACCCAGAGGTCCGCGTCGGTGGCCGCGTCGGCTTCGGCGAGGGCGGTGAGCTGCTCCCGCAGGATGTCCTCGCTGGCACGAAGGGCACGCAGGCCGCGCAGGCCCAGGGCGGGGTTCTCCTCGACGGCGTCGTTGAGGAACGCCAGGGGCTTGTCGGCGCCGGCGTCGAGCGCCCGCACCACGACCTTCTGGCCGGGGAAGGCGCGCAGCATCCGCTCGTACTGCTCACGCTGCTGCGTCACTGTGGGCGCGGAGGTGGAGTCGAGGAAGAGGAACTCGGTGCGGAACAGGCCCACACCTTCGGCGCCGAGGGCGACGGCCTTGGCGGCGCCATCCGCCGAACCGAGGTTGGCCAGCAGCGGCACAGGCGTGCCGTCCTTGAGCCGGCCGGGGCCGATCGGGGCCAGCGCGCGGGCTTCGCGGGCGGCGATGCGGGCGCGGGCCTCTGCGAGCTGCTTCGCGGTGGGGGCCACGAGCACGATGCCGTTGGCGGCGTCGATGATGACCTCGTCGCCGTCGGCGAGCTGCGCGGCGGCGTGGGTGCCCACGATCGCGGTGATCGACTTCTCCCGGGCCAGGATGGCGGTGTGCGAGGTGGGTCCACCGTCGATGGTGATCAGGCCGAGCACCTTGTCGAGGTTGAGCAGGGCCGTGTCGGCGGGGGCGAGGTCGTGGGCGACGAGCACGAAGGGCTCTTCGGGGTCCGGCACACCCGGCGCGGGCAGGCCGCCGAGGTCCGCGATGACCCGCTGGGCCACGTCGTCGAGGTCGGCGGCGCGCTCACCAAGGTAGCCGCCGAGGGCCAGCATCTGGTCGCGGAAGACGGCGAAGGCCTCGAACACGGCGCGTTCAGCGGTCTGGTGCTTGTGCAGCCGGGCGGTGACCTCCTCGAGGAGGGTGGGGTCCTCAGCCATCATGGCCTGGGCCTCGAGCACCTCCTGGGCGGTGCCGCCGGCGCGTTCGCCCCGGGCTTCGAGGTCTTCGGCGACGGCGTGCATCGACGCGGTCGCCCGGGCCAGTTCGGCATCCGGGTCGAGGGTGCTGCGGGTGCTGAGCGGCTCCGGCAACGGTGCGGGCATGCGCAGGACCCGGCCGATGGCGACGCCCTGGCCGATCCCGATGCCCTGAAGCTCAATCATGTGCGCGTCCCGCCTAGGCGTCGTGGTCGGTGAGGAGGAGCTCGACGAGGCCGTCGAGCACGGTGTCGGCATTGTCGCCGTCGGTGGCGAGGGTGACGCTGTCACCGTGGTTGATGCCCAGCGAGATGACGCCGAGGATGCTGGCGGCATTGACCGGCTTGCCGTCGCCCTTCTGCAGGGTGACCGGGGTTCCCGCGGCGGCGGCGGCCTTCGTGAAGAGTTTCGCGGGGCGCGCGTGCAGCCCGTGCGTCGATCCGATCTGTACGGTGCGTTCGACCATGTGTCGCGCCTGCCTTTCCAACGTGCGGGAGTGTCACCGGGGCCTCAGTCGAGGTCCCGGCTTCGTGCGGGCAGCCGGCGGCGGCCGGCACAACAAATAACGGATGGAACGGTGCGGGTGACCTGCGAAGTCAGACCCACGACCGTTCGTGTTCGGCATCCACGGCCAGATCAAGTGCCACGACGCCGTCACGCGCCGAGAACACCGAGTCGGGCAGCAGTGCCACGCCCACGCCGCGCTCTTTCGCTTGGGCGCTGATGCGCTCGAAGCGGGGGGCGAGGTGGGGACCGACCAGGAGTACGTCAATGGTGTCGAGCGAGGACGGGAGATCCCCTTCGCTACCGGCGACGACCGCGAGGGTGAGCCCACGTTCCTTGCCGGTGACCCGCAGCCTGTGCGCCACGAATGCGCTGGACGCTCCGGCACCACACACGATGAGAATCTTCATTGATTCTTTCCTTTCATCGATCTTTGAATTCAACACTTACTGTCCTCTCTTCGGACTTGCGGCGCCACCAGACCCTTTTCCGCAGGGTGCGGAAACACGTCGGGGTCCTACCGTGCCGGGCTCGCACTCTGCTTGACTACTCTTGAGACGATGGAGTTGCGCACGATGAGTGATAAACAGACGCGGATGCTGGACTTCCTGTCCCAGACATCCAGCTGGATCACGGCAGGCGAACTTGCTGACCGCCTGGGGGTTACCCCGCGCAGTGTGCGCAGCTATGTCACGGCGGTGAAGGCGGCCGCGCATCCGCTCACCGTCATCGAATCCGGCACCGCCGGCTACAGGCTCAACCGCGACGAGTTCGCCAGCTTCACCGCCCAGCACCGGTCCAAGCCGCGCGAAACGGATGCGGACACCCCGCAGCAACGGCTGTCCAGCCTGGTGCGGCGGCTCACCGAATCGCCCGACGGGCTAGACGTCTACGAGCTGGCCGCGGAGAACTTCGTCAGCGACTCCACGGTGGAGGCCGACCTGGCCCGGGTGCGGCTGATGCTGCCCGACAGCGGCCTGACGCTAGTGCGGCACGGCAGCGTGGTCACCCTCACCGGCGCGGAGACCGACCGGCGCCGGCTGCTCAGCCGGATGTTCCGCGAGGAGAGCGCCCGCGGCATGATCGACCTGGAGACCATCCAGCGCGAGTTCACCTCCGGGCAGGCCGGCGCCGACAGCCTGGGCGCGTTCAAGACCGACCTCATCGAGCTGCTCGACGGCCAGGGCTACTTCGTCAACGAGTACGGCATCAACAATGTGTTGCTGCACGTGGCCATCGCGATCGACAGGGTCACCAAGCACCTCTCCCCCGCCCCGGCCGTCGCCGAACCGCCGTCGGAGCTCGCCACCTCGTTGTCCGGCCTGATCACGAAGCACTTCGACGTGCGCCTGGGCAGCGGTGACCTCGCCTATCTGGCGTTCCTGCTGACCACCCGGGTGATCACCCCCGGCCACGACCAGCCGGCCGAGACCCTCATCGAAAGCTACGTGCGGCCGGAGGAGCTCGCGATGATGCGCGCCATCGTGGACCGGGCCAGCCGGGAGTACCTCGTCGACCTCGACGACGACGACTTCATCGTGCGGCTGACCCTGCACGTGCGCAACCTGATCAACCGGGCACACGACAAGTCGTACTCCCGCAACCCGCTCACCCGGTCGATCAAGACCTCGTACCCGCTGATCTACGAGCTGGCCGTGTACATCGCCAGCCAACTGCAGCGCGCCGAGCAGATCGTGATCAACGACGACGAGATCGCCTACATCGCCATGCACGTGGGCGCGCATCTCGAGCAGCAGGTGCGCCGGGTGGAGCTGGTGACCTGCGCGATAGTGTGCCCCAACTACTACGACATGCACGTGCTGTTGCGCGAACGCATCGAACGGGTGCTCGGCGACGACCTCGAGGTCGTCGCGGTGATTACCCGTTCCGATGTGGACTGGGACGCTCTCGACGCCGATCTGGTGCTCACCACCATCGACCCGCAGTTGCACGCCGACGGGGTCATTGTGATCCAGCCGTTCCTCACTCAGAACGACATCGACCGCATCCGCCAGCAGGCCAGCCGGGTGCGACGGATGCGCCGGCGCGCGCGTCTGAAGGACGACCTGCTGCAGTTCTTCGACGAGTCTCTGTTCTCGCGCAACTTCTACGCCCCGGACGAGACGGCGATGATCACCGCGCTGGGCGAGCGCATGATGGCGCGGGGCATCATCGATCAGAGCTACGTGGACGGCGCCATCGAGCGGGAGCTGATGTCATCCACCGCGTTCACCGACAACCTCGCCGTGCCGCACGCCATGGCGATGAGCGCCCAGCAGACCTCGATCGCCATCGTGATCAACGACGCCCCGATGGACTGGGGCGACAACCGGGTGAACGTGGTCGCACTGATCGCCTTCAGCGCCGCCGGCCGCAGCACCTTCCAGGCGGTCTTCGACCAGTTCGTGGAGGTGTTCTCCGACCGCCTCGAGGTGCAGCGCTTGATCAAGCGCTCCGTCGACTTCGCGTCCTTCATCGACGAGCTGGTCCACGTCATGGACGCCTAGCCCCGCTCGTTCTCCCGCTCCACGGCCAACTGTTACCGAAACGGACAAATGCGCCCGGTGGATTCAACTGGTCGATGCAACACCGCTGTTTTCTTGGTCTGAGAGTAGCTGATGCAGGGCTTCTCGCGGGGTGGCTGCGTCGAGCCGTTTTCGTG
>NZ_SOGI01000002.1:0-12167 GCF_004403385.1 Cryobacterium sp. TMT4-31 | reverse complement strand
TGGCGGATGAGCTGTTCGCCAAACTCGCGGCCGATGAGCCCTTCGCGCTCCCTGCTATCACGCCAGAAAGGCCCGCTGATGAACCTGCACCCGAAGAGACGGATGCGCCCGCGCCAGAGACACCCAGCGAACCGGCCGTACCCGCTCCGGAGGCAACCGTTCAGGCTTTGGATGGTCTGGCCGGACAAACTGCGCAGGATGAATCCTGTGCCCAAGCTTTCACCGGGTGACACTGCTGGCTCCGCGGCCCTGATCACTGAGTGCACACCGCGCTGCCCCAGGAATGCCCCGACGAAGCAGCTCATCAACGCATTCGTCTGTGACTGTTAGCGCTTTGTGGCGGCGTTCTGTGATCGCTCTTTGGCGCATCGACCTGGTAACCCTCGTTGTCTCAGAGCGGGTGGGCAGCGTCTTGTATCTGATGGGGTTTGACACTCTGAGGTTGCGAGACACTTCACCCCGTCGGAGGTCAAGTCTCCGATAAGGTCCGAATCTTCACAGCGGTCGGACGGCTGCCACACCGTCGGCCCGCCATATACTGCACGCACAGCGAGGCTCAAACCGGGGGGGGTGCCCCTATGTTCTTGTCAAGCGGCGAGCTGGTGGTCGGCTTGATAGAGGGTGCCGTCGCGGAGCATGGCGTAGAGGACGTCGCAGCGTCTGCGGGCGAGGGCGACGAGGGCTTGGTTGTGGCGTTTGCCTTGGGCGATTTTGCGGTCGTAGTAGGCGCGTGAAAGCGGGTCGCGGAGCGCGGCGAAGGCGGAGAGGAACAGTGCCCGCGCCGCCCAGGGGTGGCCTCTTCAGACTGTTTGTCGGCCGGGAAACGTGGGTCGAGATGTCAGTTGTTGCCCTGGTCGACATCAACGAGGTGGTCGCCGTTGATGTTGGTGCGAGTCGCGATCGCGAGGGGTCGCAGTGGGCCCAGGAGTACGGTGAGTTGTGTGCAGGGCAGTGCACGCATCGGGGCGCAGTCAGTAAATGCCGGCAGCGTCAGAGGAAACTGGAGGAATTCGGTTTGTATCCAGCAGGAGGAAATACTGCACCGTTCATGTCGACGGTAAATCAGTTGCAGTCGGGTTACATCCCTCTAAGGGGTGTGGGTTCTGCGGCAAGAGTGGGGCCGGATTGTGCCGGTCGCGAGTGCTGTGGGCATAGCGACTCAACCGGCATCGGGTGTAGATCGACCGGTCACAAGCTTTGGCCCCTCGCCTGCCGTGAGCCCGTGCATGCCAGCAGCGGAGTTCCACTGTGTAGCGCGGTGATATTCGATTCTGGCGTTCGAAGCGGCATAGTGTGGTGACGCCATTGTCCGAGGCATCCGATCAGCAGAAGCTGATGCTGAGCATGGCTTCGGGCAGTCAGGCTGCGTTCGGTCTGATCTACGATCAGTTGAGTGTTCCGACGTTTGCGATCTGCAATCACTATCTGAAGTCCCCGGCCGCGGCGGACGAGGCCATGTGCGGCCTGTGGCTATACGTCTGGCAAAACGCGGCGATGTTGTCAGGGCTTGACGGCTCGCCTTGGTCAATCATCATTGGAACAGCGGAGCGCCACGCCAAGAATGACGCTCAGACAGAGCGCCTAGCCCGAGGAACGGCGACCACTTTGTCCAGATAAATCCCCATCCGCGGGCGGCGCCGCCGCACCGTCGCGCGCCACCTCGAGGCGCACGGCTACACAACCCGCGGTATCGGCGTAGTGCGTGGCGTCTGTTATCGGCCTGTGTACCAGCTCACCCAGTACAACTATCGACCAGGAGACTCAATGTCAGCCAACGAAAACGGCTCACAGATCAAGATTGCGGATGAGCTGGCCGAGGTCGCCCGGTCGCTTGCGCATGCCACGCGAACCGTGCCGCGCCCCTCTGATTCGTACGAGCTGCTGGGCGCCCTTCAAATCGCACAGCAGTCGCTCGCCCAGGTCTACACACAGTTAGCGACCTGGCACAGGGATGCAGTCGACGGCACCCATTGCAACGGCACAGACGGACACAGTCTCTACGGTGTTCCCGCTACGGCCGCCGGTGCGAGCGAGCAGGTAACGCTTCTTCTCAAAATTGCGGCGGCCTCCGCCGCAGAAACAGCCGACCTTGTCGGTAAGGCCCAAGCGGCGAACGGCGTCGTGTGTTGGTTCGATGAAGTGAAAGAGACGGCTTAGGCCCAGCCCTCGACGGGGAGAACTGAAAGCCCAGAGCCCAAACGTTTCTGGTCGCACGTCGTCAATGGACCTGTTGCCGATGACTGCTGGATATGGGCTGGCGCAATTGCTGATGACGGTTACGTGCGCTTTGGGACCAAGGACGGCTACGGCCACAAGGTCATCCGCGACACGAACGGCGCTGCCGTCGTCGGTTCTGCTGCTATCCGCTCCTGAATCAGGGTGCTCGTTACGTCGCCGAGCAGTATGGAACACACAGCGGTGCGGGAGCGCGCAACCCCCTCCCGGAGGCTACGCAGTGGGGTTATGGTCCGGCCATAGTCACTGCACGAAAGGAAAGCTCATGGGAACCCTGACGTACGACTCGGGCCTCACAATCTATTTCAACGACTGGACACTCGCTCATCTTCAGGTCGCCATCGGGGTCAAGCTCCACCTAAGAGAGAGCTTTCATCTCTCCTGGAAGGATGAGACGGACGGTGACGGAGGGCGAGGCTCGATCTGGATATTCCCCGGCGCCCCACTCTTCTTCAAGTTCGCCGATGGCCGAGGGCCTCTCCTCGATTCGAAGTGGGTCGAAGCGTTAGTCAAGTCTGCAAACACGCCTGAGGGCATGACGGTCATGCCAGAACCGCGCCCGCTCGTCCGGGAATTAACCCGCCAACGACGGGGCAGCATTGGCCGTATTTAGCGCACACAAGGTCCAGCAGAGCCAACCACCAGAGCGGTCGGAAGACGCTCGTCTATCGGGCGGATAGGGCCACTCGCAGGTCGGTGCAGGCGTTACTCACACGGTGGCACGCTTGTGTGCAGGTTACCCAGTTGGGGTGGAGCTGAGCCATTCGCTCACATGCGATCACGGACTCTGTGCAGGCTTCGACGCAGGCATCCAGGATTAGAATCGCTGCTGCGTGATTGGCGCTGGTCGTCCATGAAAGAACCCTGGCCGTCACAAGTCCAATCTCAATGCAGTACAAGTCTGCTAGGAAACACGTTGTGATTTCTCCATCACCGGGCAACGTTAGACATTCCTCTGCGCAGAGCTCGCTCACACGAACCAGTTCGTCGCATGCTTCTTCGCAGGTACGTATCCGCTCTTGAATCAGAACGCCAACCAGGTCGCTGCGGAGCATAAGGATCACGCTAGCGCCGCTGCGCGCCGATATCGCCCCCTTGACCGGCACGGCGAACGTTCGATACGGGACGCCGGCTGCGGGGGAAAGTTTGTTAATCGATCCCCATCGGTCACCGACCAGAACGTCAAGCTTCACTGCTCAATCGTGCGGGGCCAGGTCATAAGGCTTCAGCCCATGAGTGCGGAGCGGGTCTTCCCCGTCAAGAGTCATCGATGTGGACGGTGCCGGTTCGAACTCCGGAGCAATCTGCGCGAGGGTACCGTTTCCCGAATACACATCGCGGAGCACACTCGCTGCGGCACCGACCGGAGCGGCTGCTTCACGCAAGCGCCGCCGGAGAATTCCTCGGGCAGAAATCACCACCGCAAAGGCCAAGCCGAGAGCAGCGATAAGAATCGCAGCGGACATCTGTGTCCCCCGATCATCAATGTCCCCTGAGTGCATCATGTCCTCTGCGGATTAGCAAAGAAACCTAATCGGCCCGCCGATCGGCCCCGTCGTCGTCGTCGGGTCAGTAAACGTCCGTTGATCGATCGGGATCGTTCCGCCGCAGCTTACGGATGTGAAGTGACTGCTCGCGTCGATGTAGTGCATCAGACCCGCGCCGGTGTGCTACCCGAACCAGTCGCGTAGCCACACGCCAGTCCGCAGAGCAGTGGTCGTCACATGCAAAGTCAGTCACTCCGTCGATCGTGCACCGGAGCAGTGAAGTCCTGGTCTAACAGGTCTGGCGCGATGGCGGCGTTGCGGTCGGGGATCATGGTGCAAGACTGGCGCTAGGTGGTTAGGGGCCTACGGTGGGTCGAGCGGTAGACGAGCGGAGAACCAAGCTTGTTTGGTGACGAAGGTGTTGAGCGGACGTGTTGGGTCGATTGAGCAGATCGAGGAGCATGCCGGCGGCGAGTCGGCCCTGCTGATCGGGGGTTTGCGCGATCGTGGTCAGGCCGAAGAACTCGGCGAGTTCATGGTCGTCGATGCCAATGATCGACAGATCCCGGGGGACACGGAATCCCAGGTCACGAGCGGCCAGGACAGCGCCGATAGCGATTTCGTCGCAGGCTGCGAAGATGGCCGTCGGTTGGTTGATGGCGAGGAGGGATTTCGCTGCGGCGTAGCCCGAGGCAATGTCGAAATCGGATTCGCGGTAAAGAGCAGGGTCCGCGGTGAGCCCGGCGGTCTGGAAGGCGCTTTCCCAGCCTTGGTATCGAGTGTCGCCGAGGTGGAAGGCTGAGCCGAGGGTGTTGCCATTTCCGATGTGCCCAATCCGGGTGTGGCCGAGGCTGATGAGGTGTTCGGTGGCGTGGCGGGCGATGGCGAGGTTGTCGAGGTCGATGGTGGACACGCCCTCGATCGTGCCGCCGATGCTGACAACGGGTTTGCCGAGGTCTTGAAGCGTTTGGATCTCGTGTGGGGCGAGCTCGATGCTGGCGGCGATGAGGCCGTCGACGCTGGCGCGCCGGAGCGAGGTGGCGAAGATGCGTTCGCGTTGCTGATCGACGCCCTGAAGGTCGTAGAGGGTGAGGTCGAAGCCGTGCTCGAGTAGTTCTGCTTCGATGCCCTTGAGGATAGACGTGAAGTACCAGCGGTCGAAGAAGGGGACCATGTAACCGATGGTGTTCATTCGGCCGCGAGCGAGGCTGGCGGCGCTGGAAGAGACGACGTATCCGAGCTCTGCGGCGGCGGCGATAACCTTCTTGCGGGTGTGGTCCGAGGCACTCTTGCCATTTAGGGCCCTGGAGACAGTAGAGATGGACACTCCGGCGTAGCGAGCGACGTCGGCGATGTCGGCCACGGGAACTCCTTTGTCGATCGGGACTCGGTTAGGGCAAGGGTAGCGAGACAGTGTTGCTTGGGCGCAACCAGGCGGTGGCGTGCTCAGGCAGTGTTGCATCCTCGACGGGTGCGCTGCAGGCGAGGATGTCGCCTTCGGGGAGCGTGATTGGTAGGTCACCGGTGTTGGCGATGATGACGGCAAGTCCATTTTGGAACACCAGGACGTCAGGCCGGGGTGAGTCCAGCCAACGAACGGTACCGGAACCCAACTGTAGGTCTTTACGCACCGCGAGTAGGTGCCGGTAAAGGCTCAGGGTGGAGTCGTCGCTGCAGCGTTGCAGGTCTCGAGCGAGATCGCGCCACCGCTCAGGTTGGGGAAGCCAGCTGTGCTTGCTCGCACTGAAGCCGTAGGTTGCGCCGTGAGCGGTCCACGGGAGCGGAACGCGGCAGCCGTCTCGGCCGTAGCGTTGATTGTCGCTGCGAAACCAGGTCGGGTCCTGGCGGGCATGGTCGGGCAGTTCGATCGCTTCGGGTAGCCCGAGTTCCTCGCCTTGGTAAAGGTACGCCGAGCCGGGAAGGGCGAGCATGAGCGCGGTCGCGGCTCGTGCCCGCTGCAAGGCCGACGCGGGCTCCGGCAAGTTGGGGGTGGCCAGCCCAATGCCATGGCCTTGGGGGTTGTCGAAGGTCAGTGCCAGACGGGTGGCGTGGCGGACGACATCATGGTTGGAAAGAACCCAGGTACTGGGCGCGCCGACGCTTCCGAAAGTGGCTAGTGAGGCGTCGATGATCTCCCGCAGGGGGCGTGCTGCCCATGGGGTCTCGAGGTAGGCGAAGTTGAACGCTTGGTGCATTTCGTCCGGCCGTACCCAGTCGGCAAGGCGGGGGAGCGGATCGACCCACGCTTCGGCAATGAGAATTCGTTCGCCCGGGTAGCTTTCCAGCAGTGCACGCCATTCCCGGTAGATCTCGTGTACGGTGTCTTGCCCCCAATAGGGGGCCTGCACGGGGGCGCTGACTGCGGGTTCGAGGGTCGCAGGGCCGGCCCCGAAAGCAACCGCGTCCGGCTCTGCCACGTCGGGAAGGCCGGGCTCCTTCATCAGGCCGTGCGCAACATCGACCCGGAACCCATCGACACCCCGGTCCAACCAGAACCGCAACACACCTAGGAACAGGTCTCTTACCTCGGGGTTGGTCCAGTCGAAGTCGGGCTGCGAGGAGTCGAAAATGTGCAGGTACCACTGGCCGGGAGTGCCATCCGCTTCGGCCGTTCGCGTCCACATCGGGCCGCCGAACACCGACTGCCAATTGTTCGGCGGGAACTCTCCGTGCTCGCCCCGCCCGTCGCGGAAGACGTAGCGGGCCCGGGCCGCGCTGCCGGGTGCAGCACGGAGCGCCTCCTGGAACCACGGATGGTCGCTGGAGGAGTGATTGGGCACCAAATCGACGATCAGTCGGATGCCACGTTCGTGTGCCGCGTGGATGAGCGCGTCGGCGTCGTCGAGTGTGCCGAAGACCGGGTCGACGTCGCAGTAGTCGGCGACGTCGTATCCGGCATCGCGTTGTGGGGAAGTGAAGAACGGCGACACCCACACGGCGTCCACGCCCAGGTCGACAAGATCGTCAAGGTGCGCGGTGATGCCAGGCAGGTCTCCGACACCGTCTCCGTCTGCGTCGGCGAAGGAGCGGGGATACACCTGATAGATCACGGCACTGTGCCACCAATTGGACTGCATAACACCACACTAGCGTGGAAGCGTTTCCGCGCAACAATCACGGGAATTGGTGCTTGCGGTTTTGCGTCCGGCCTGCAAATCTTGGAAGCGTTTGCAAGACTAATCCGGTCGTGCGAGTCGTCGAAGTGGATACACAGGAAAAGGGGTCACCGATGAAGTTGACGAGGAAAGCAAGGACCGCTGGGGTCGCGATCGTGTCGCTCGGGGCGCTGGTACTGTCCGGCTGCTCCGCGAGCGGGGGGGAAGGCTCCACCGAAGCGGGCGGATCTGGCAAACCGATCACGGTGTGGGTGGACGTCGAGCGGAAACCGGCGCTCGAAGAGCCGGCAGCGTCATTCACGAAGGAAACCGGGATCGAGGTGGAGCTGGTCACGAAGGACTTCTCCACCGTTGATCAGGACTTCATCAGCCAGGTGCCGACCGGCAAGGGGCCAGATATCATCGTCAGCCCGCACGACAAGCTCGGCGCGTACGTTGCCGCTGGTGTGGTGGCCCCGATCGAGCTCGGTGATGTGGCGGATGGTTTCGCTGAGACCGCGATCCAGGCGATGACCTACGACGGGGCCGTTTACGGGGTGCCGTACTCGATCGAAAACGTCGGGCTGCTTCGCAACGCGGACCTCGTCGCGGAGCCTGTTGCCACGTTCGATGATCTCATCGCGGCCGGGCGAGCTGCGGGGACTGAATACCCGTTCCTGGTGGGGCTGTCGCCGGAGCAGGGCGACCCGTACCACCTGTACCCGCTGCAAACCTCGTTTGGTTCTCAGGTATTTGCACGGAACGCGGACGGCACCTACGACCCATCGAAACTGGTCCTGGGCGACGAGAACGGTGTCCGGTTCGCTGAGGCGCTCCAAAAGTGGAGCGCCGACGGCGTGATCAACATCAACATTGACGGGGATCGGGCGCGGGAATTCTTTATCGATGGGAAATCACCTTTCTACCTCACCGGACCGTGGAACGTTCCAACCATCAAGGAAGCCGGCATCAACTACGTCGTCGACCCGATCCCGAGTGCCGGAGGCGGAGAGTCCCAACCGTTCGTTGGAGTGAATGGGTTTTTTCTGTCCAGCAAGTCCACTAACGCGTTGGCCGCGACGAACTTCATCGTCAACTACCTCTCCACCGAGGACGCACAGCTCGCCCTATTCGAAGTGGGCGGGCGTCCGCCAGCACTGACTTCCGCCTACGACACCGTCGCGGCAAAGGACCCCGATGTCGCAGCGTTCGGCGAAATCGGAAAGACCGGTCTGCCGATGCCCTCGATTCCGGAAATGGGATCGGTGTGGTCGGACTGGGGCAACGCTGAGCTGACCCTCATCCGTGGCGAGGGCAATCCGGCCGAGGTGTGGACCAAGGCCGCGGAAAACATTCAAGCCCAGATCGGCGGCTAATGAGGCAGGGCGGGGCGGAACTAGCCCCGCCCCGCGAACGTTTTGCCTCCCCTTGCAACGAACCATCGATTTGGAGTACTTCCGATGAACACCTCGCAGACCTCGGCTGTGTCCCGCGCGCTCACCGACGCGGTGTCCGACAGGGGTAGACAGCGACCGAAGCGGCCGGCGCGCAGACCCTCTGAGCCCAGACACTCGTCTGGATGGTGGGCGCTCGCGGTCAAGGTAGTGCTCCTGGCCATGCTGGACGCGATTGGCGCGTTCGCGGTATTTACTCTCATCACCCTGGACCAAGTGGTCATCGGCATCATCCTGGCCGCCGTGGTGATCGTGTTGAATATCATCTATCTCAAGCGTGACATGCTGCCGGCGAAGTACCTGGCACCAGGCCTGATCTTCCTGGTGGTGTTCCAGGTGCTCGTGGTTGTCTACACCGGATACATCGCGTTCACGAACTACGGTGACCAGCACAACAGCACCAAACAAGACGCTATCGAGCAGATCATCCGCACCGCCCAGGGCCGCGTGCCCGACTCCCCGCAGTATGGCGTTGACGTCTACAGGCAAGGCGACAGGCTGGCACTGCTTGTTGAGGACCCGGACGGCGAACTGTTGTTCGGCACAAGCGAGCAACCGCTCGAAACCGTTGATGCCGCCCCGGACGGGTGGACAGAGCTCACTCTCGCGGAGGTCGTGCAGCGTCAAGCAGATGTGTTGGCGGTGGTAGTTCCGATCTCTGACGACCTCAACGACGGCAGTCTTCGCACCCCGGACGGCTCCAGCGCGTACGTCTTCGCGTCCGCTTTGGAGTATGACGAGACGGCAGATACGTTCACCGACACCGCCACGGGTGGCACCTATGCTGACGACGGCGAGGGCACCTTCCGCTCCAGCGACGGCGCCGCGCTGAACCCGGGGTGGCGGGTATTCATCGGCGCGGACAACTTCGCTCAAGCCTTTACCAACGATCAGCTTCGCGACCCGTTGCTGCGGGTCATCGTGTGGACGTTTGCGTTCGCGTTCCTGTCCGTGGCACTCACTTTCGCAGTCGGAGTATTCCTCGCGCTGGTGTTCAATCACCCCCGGGTGCGTGGCCGGAAGATCTTCCGCGCCATCCTGATCCTCCCTTATGCATTTCCGGTATTTTTGTCCGGTCTCGTGTGGGCAGGCATGCTCAACACCGAGTTCGGATTCATCAACGAAACCTTCTTCGCCGGTGCCAACATCCCGTGGCTCGCGGACCCCTGGTTGGCGCGGATCAGTGTGCTCGTGGTGAACCTGTGGCTGGGATTCCCATACATGTTCCTCGTGTGCACCGGTGCGTTACAGTCCTTGCCGGACGACGTGATCGAAGCAGCCCGGGTAGACGGGGCACGTGCTTGGCGGATCTTCCGGTCCATCAAACTCCCGCTGATGCTGGTCTCCATTGCGCCGTTGCTAATCGCGTCATTCGCGTTCAATTTCAACAACTTCAATGTCATCTACATGCTCACCCGCGGCTGGCCGCGTTTCACCGACACCACACTGGACATCGGTGCCACGGATCTGCTCATCACGGTGGTCTACAAAGTCGCGTTCGGGGGTGGCGGCGGTCGCGATTACGGCCTGGCCAGCGCCTTCGCCATTCTCATCTTCATCATCGTCGCGGTCGTGTCGATCGTCAGCTTCCGCCGCACCCGCTCGCTCGAGGAGATCAACTGATGACCACCCACCAGAACTCAGTCCGCCGGCAAAGCCTCGGCCGCTGGTTCGCCGACACTGGCTGGCGGTACCTCGTCGGTGTCATCGCGTGCGCGTTCGCACTGTTCCCACTGCTCTACATCGTGTCGGTGTCCTTCAACCCCACCGGCACTCTCACTGGCTCGAACCACCTGTTTGAGTCTTTCGACCTCGGCAACTATGAGCGACTGCTGTCCAACCCGGCCACCCCGTTCGGCCGGTGGTTTCTGAACACGATGGTCATCGGCATCGTCAGTAGTGTGGCGACCGTGTTCCTTGGGGCGCTGGCGGCGTACGCATTCTCGCGAATGCGGTTCACCGGACGCCGGGTGGGACTCTTGACTTTGCTGCTGGTGCAGATGTTCCCGCAGTTCCTCGCCGTTGTCGCGATCTTCCTGCTCATGGTAGGAATCTCTGACGTGTTCCCGGCGATCGGGCTTGGCACGTCCCCCGGGCTCATCTTGGTGTACCTTGGCGGCGCGTTGGGCGTGAACACGTTTCTGATGTACGGGTTCTTCAACACGATCCCCACCTCTATCGACGAGGCGGCGAAAATCGACGGGGCGGGCCATGCGCGCACGTTCTTCACCATCGTGCTTCCGCTAGTGACCCCGATCCTCGCCGTGGTGGGGTTGCTGTCCTTCATCGGCACCACCAGCGAGTTCGTCATAGCCAGCGTTCTGCTTACCGACACCAATGATCAGACTCTCGCCCTCGGCCTCTACACGCTCATTTCCGGGTTCCAGTCCCAAAACTGGGGGGTCTTCGCCGCCGGGTCGGTTCTGGCAGCCCTGCCTGTGGTTGCCCTGTTCCTATTCCTACAGCGCTACATCGTCTCCGGCTTGTCCGCGGGCAGCGTGAAATAGCATCCGCCCCAAATCCCCGGTTCGTTCTTAGGAACGCCGCCTCGCTTTCGACGAAGCACCCATGCCCACGTCGTCGTGTCACAGCCATCTTGGCCATCGGAGCTGTCTTGGCTGGGACAGCTATCGACGGCACAAGCGCCACGGCCGCCCCCACCCCCCCCCGAGACGTACTATCAGGTGGTCTTGACCGTCAGCCACCAGTCCGAACTAGGTTGCGCTGAGGGCTGGGTCGCCGACCGCATCGAGACGCAACTCACGCTTCGACCCGACGGAGCAAATGCCGGCATGTTTGACCGTCCCGCCGGAGATTTCGAGTACAAAGCCGTTGTGGACGGCACCTGGGACTTCAACTTCGGCAACGACGGGGCGCTCGGCGGCGCAACGTTCGCTACCCACCCCGGCGGACCGATGTCTTTCCACTTCGGCCCCGTGACGAAGCGGTTCCAGAACACCGGCGAGGGTCCGATCGTGACTCTCGCGGGCTCCTTCCAACCCGAAGCCGGATGTTCCGGCGCTGTGGCGAAGTGTGCCGAAACCTATGCGTTACGAGACGGGAATACTCACCGAATGCAGAGTGCGGCGACTACCCGCTTAGGTGGTCGATCCCACGTGGCCGAGGGCTACAAACTACGCTGGTGCGGTTTCCCGCCGCTGGTGTTTCCACTCGTCGGCCAGGAGTGCGTATCCGATCCCGTCAATCCACCCGAGGTCGCGATGGAGGGAGTCGCGCACGCCGTGCAGTTCCTGGCGCATTCCTATGTGTTCGGCGAGGCGGCGGCAGGGCTCGTTCGCCGCAAACGCTTCCGCCACGACCTGACCTAGTTGTCGATCCTCGAAGCAGAGCCGCAGTGCTTCCCGGACTGCTTCAGTTGCAAACCTCTGGCCGCCCATGTTCATGTGCTGACTACGTTTCATTAAAACCGTTTAGTTGCTTCCCTTGCCTGGTGGGCGCCTCGGTGCCTAGTTGCGGGCACGGAAACTACTTGGAGGTCCTCGCGGAAGTTCGGAGCACCGAACGCAATCAGGTATGCGAGAGCGGCGACCTTGTTGGAGCGTCCTGACGTTGCCTTCAGTTCACTATTGTCTGAAAAACCAGTCGTGAAAGTCGCGTAGAAAGCATCCTTCGCAGCCAGGTGGGCGGTCAACGTCCCGGGTTCGCTCGAGGTGAGGGGCCCTCCTAGTTCCCGGGAAGTGTTCACTTGGCGATCCCTTGTCGCACGACAGTTCGCGGGCGGCGGCTTCGTCGGCGATATCAGTTACTGTTTCGGTTCTATGTACCAGCCCTGACGCACCAAGACAACCGCATTGAGTCTTGTACCCTGTGGTCGGCAGTTGCGGCGTCGAAGTCGAGGTTGATTGAGCGACCACGCAGCATGTCGGAGCGGCGAT
>NZ_SOGI01000007.1:0-11212 GCF_004403385.1 Cryobacterium sp. TMT4-31 | reverse complement strand
GGTGCGGCCGGGTCGGCGGCGGGTGCGGCCGGGTCGGCGGCGGGCGGCGCGGCGGCGGCATCCGTGAACTGCATCTCGGCGGGCGGAATGGGCAGGCGCATCACGATCGCATCCACGTTGTCTGGTTGGTAGTAGCCCCGGCGAACGCCGAGGTCTTCGAAGCCGAGCGAGCGGTACAGGTGCTGGGCGCCGGGGTTGTCGGCGCGCACCTCGAGGAAGGTCTCGCGGGCTCCGCGCTTGCGGGCCTCGGTGATCAGGCTGAGCATGAGCACCCGGCCGAGCCCGCGGCCGCGGGCCTCTTCGGCCACGGCGATGGTCTGGATGTCGCTCTCCGGCGAGCGCAACGCCGCCTGCAGTCCGGCGTAAGCGACGATGTGCTCCGGCGAGTCCGGCGGGAAGGCGACCAGGTAGTAGCAGCCCGGGTCGGCGACATCCCGGGCCATCATCTCGGTGGACCAGGCGTCGTTTTCGAAGATGTGCGTCTCCAGGGCCATGATCGCCTCGACGTCGGCGGGCTGGGCGCGGCGCAGCTGCCAGGTCATCAGCTCACCCGCTTGGGACCGTTTTTGGACACCGTCACGTCGGGTGAGCGCAGGTAGAGCGCCTCGTCGGCGGCAAACGGTCGGCCGGCCGCGAAGGCGAGTTCGGCGACCATCCCGAGGTCGCCGGCCGAGATGGTGGCGGCGTCGAGGCGGGGCAGGCCGGCGTGAACGAAGTCGGCCTCGAGCAGCTCGGCCGGTTTGGCCAGGGCCGGGGCGCCGAGACGCACCGGGAGGTGCTCGGCATCCGCCCCGCTGTACGCGGACCAGTAGACCTCGCGGCGCCGGGCGTCGGTGACCACGAGCAGCGGGCCGGTGTGGCCGGTGCGGTAGTGGCCGTAGGCGATGGCGTCGTGGCTGACCACGGGAACGAGAGGGCGCCCGATGCCCAGCGCGAAGACCCGGGCGGCGGCGATGCCGACGCGGAGGCCGGTGAACGGTCCGGGGCCCATGCCGCCGACGACGCCGGAGAGCGCCGAGACGGGGATGGCGGCCTCGGTGAGGCACTCCTGGATGAGGCGGCCGACCACCTCGGCGTGCCGCATGGTGTCGGGGACGCCGCGTTCGGCGATCACGCCGTGGGTCAGGTCGACGACGGCGACGCTGGTGCCGGCGGAGGTATCGATGGCGAGAAGCACCCGTCCAGCCTATGCGGCCCGGGCGCCTCCGCCCGCCGGGTGCCTCGCCGGCTCGTTCACGGGCAACTGTTGCCGAATCGGACATTTGCGTCCGGCACACCGGGACCATTTGTCCGCACGGGCAACAGTTGGGCGCGGCAGACGCGGGGCGGGTGGGCGTCAGGCGCGCTTGGTGCGGAGGGCTTTCACCGTGAGCTGCCCGGCGGCGAGAATCAGCAGCACGGCGAACAGGATGCTCGACAGGCGCGGCGGGATCAGCACGGCCAGGGCCACCCCGGGCACCGCCGCGACGGTGGCAGCGGCGCCGACCACGAGGCCGGCGGGCAGATCGACGAGCCCGGCGCGCAGGTTGGCGATGGTGCCGACGAGGCTCGTGGGCACCAACACCAGCAACGAGGTGCCCTTGGCGATGAGGTCGCTCACGCCGAACACCGCCACGAGGGCCGGCACCGCGATCACTCCCCCGCCGATGCCGAACAGACCGGATGCGATGCCCATCGTCAGCCCCAGAGCGAGGTATCCCAGCACCACGACCCAGCTCAGCTCGAGGGCGGCTCCGCGTTCCGGCTCCACGACAAGCATGCGCGCGGCCACCACGATGAGCAGCGCGATGAAGAGCCAGCGCAGCCAGAACAGCGGGATGCGCTGCAGCAGGTTGCTGCCGATCAGGGCGCCGACCACGGCGCCGGCGGCGATGATCGCGCCGGCGATCAGGTCGATGTGGCCGTTGGCCAGGTAGGTGAGCGACCCCACGATGGAGGTGGGCACGATCGCAGCCAGCGACGTGGTGGCCGCCCGGCGCTGGTCCATGCGCACCAGCGAGATGAGCAGGGGCACCATCACGATGCCGCCGCCGACACCGAACAATCCGGAGAGCAGTCCACCGATGACGCCGGTGAGCACGAGGGCGCTCCAGTACCAGGCGCCGGTCGGCCGGGCGGCGGTCATGCGTGCACCGGCTCATCCGGGCCGGCCGGGTCGCTGCGGAAGCCGAGGCCGTCCTGCCAGCGCGGTCCGTGGCCGGTCACCGTGACGGTGCGAGGTTCCGGCAGGTCCAGGGCGACGGCATCGTCGACGTCGGCGTCCGGGTCGGCCTGCGAGGCGCCGAGCGGACGCTCGATCTCCATGTCCAGCCACGATTCGGTGATCCCCTCGAGCAGGCCGCGGCCCCACTCCACCACCACGATCGAGCGGGCGAAGTCGATGTCGAGGTCGTCCAGCTCCATCGCGCTGCTCAACCTGTAGGCATCCACGTGCACCAGCGGCGGTCCGCCGATCGTGCTCGGATGCGTGCGGGCGAGCACGAAGGTGGGGCTGGTGACCGCGCCGCGCACGCGCAAGCCCTCGCCGAGGCCGCGGGTGAAGGTGGTCTTACCGGCACCGAGCGGGCCGGTGAGCACCATCAGGTCGCCGGCGCGCAGCAGCCCGGCCATTTCCAGGCCGAAGGCGTGCATGGTTTCGGGGTCGGCGATGGTGCGGCGCATCGGGCTACGACCTCGTGGTTTCGGTGCTGTCGGCGTCGGTCAGGGACCCAGATCCCACATACCGACGCGGCACCCGTGCGCCCACCCGGGTGACGATGTCGTAGTTGATGGTTCCCGCGGCTGCGCCCCACTCGGCGGCGGTGGGCACCCCGGCCGCGGCGTCGCCGAACAGCACCACCACGTCGCCGACGGCGACAGGGTCGGTGCCCACGTCTACCAGGAACTGGTCCATCGCGACGCGGCCCACCACGGGGTACTGGGTTCCGTTGATGGCCACCCTGGCGGCGTTCATGGCCTGGCGGGGTACCCCGTCGGCATAACCCAGCGGCACCAGGGCGAGGGTGGTGTCGGCGGTGGCGCGCCACAGGTAGTCATAGGAGACGCCCGCGCCGGCGGCGACCCGGCGCACGGCGGCGACCCGGCCGCGCAGAGTCATGGCCGCGGTCAGGCCGAGGTCGGCGGCATCCGCGTCGGCGAAGGGCGACTGCCCGTAAATACCGATGCCCAACCGCACCATCGAGTAGCGGGCGGCGGGCAGGCGCAGGGCGGCGGCCGTGGACGCCAGATGGGCGAGGTCGATGGTGAGTCCGGCGGCGGTGGCGGCCTCCAGCCCGCGGCCGAAGCTGGCGATGGCGGCGAGGTCGTCGTCGGGTGAGGTGTTGGCCAGGTGGCTGAACAGGCCGCGCACCCGCAGCCGGTCGACGCGCTCGAACGCGGCAGCGAGGCCCAGCACCTCGGCCCAGTCCGATTCGTCGACGCCGTTACGGTTGAGGCCGGTCTCGAGTTTGATCTGCACGGATGCGGGCCGGCCCAGTGCGTTGGCGGCCGCCGCGACCTGGCGCACCTGCACCGCCGACGACAGTCCGAGGTCGATGTCCGCGGCGATGGCGGCGGCGAAGTCGGCATCCGGACCGTGCAGCCAGGCCAGCAGCGGGGCGTCGATGCCGGCGGCGCGGAGGGCGAGGGCCTCGTCGATGTCGGCGACACCGAGCCAGTCGGCGCCGCCGGCAAGGGCGGCGCGGGCCACCGGCACGGCGCCGTGACCGTAGCCGTTGGCCTTGACCACGGCCATGGTGTGCCGGGTGCCGATCAGGCTGCGCAGGTGTTCCACGTTGGCCTGCACGGCACCGAGATCGATGACGGCCTCACGGAAGTCGGTCATGAGTTCCCCTCCAGGACCACGAACGCGCAGGCCACCCCGGCGTCGTGGGTCAGGCTCAGGTGCGCGCTCGTGATACCGCGGGCGGTGAAGGCGGCCTGCACCGCTCCGGTCAGCGCGAAGGACGGGTTGCCGTGCGGGTCGGAGACCACTTCCATCTCCTGCCAGCTGGCGCCCACACTGTCGCCGAGGGCCTTGATCAGAGCTTCCTTGGCGGCGAACCGGGCGGCCAGCGAGTGCGTCGGCAGGGTGCGCTCGGCCGGCGCGAACAGCCTCGGCACCAGCCCGGGCGTGCGGGCCACCTGCCGGTCGAAGCGTGCCAGGTCGACGATGTCGACGCCGATGCCCTTGATCATGCTCTGCTCAATCCTCGTGTGCTGTTCTCAGCGAAATGCCCAGGACCCGGTGCCATCGCGAGGCGATGACGCGGCGAGCCCTGGGCATCCGTGGCCTATTCGGCCGGCTTACTCGACCGGCCTTATTCGACCGTGACCGACTTCGCCAGGTTGCGCGGCTGGTCGACGTCGAGGCCCTTGGCGGTGGCCAGCTCGATGGCGAACATCTGCAGCGGCACCACGGCGAGCAGCGGCTCGAACAGCGGGCCGGCGAGCGGGATGTGGAACACGGTGTCGGCGAACGGCAGCACCGCGGCGTCACCCTGCTCGGCGATCGCGATGATCCGGGCGCCGCGAGCGCGGATCTCCTGGATGTTGGAGACCACCTTGGGGTGCAGGTGCGCGGACCCGCGGGGGCTCGGCACCACGACGAAGACCGGCTGGCCGGGCTCGATCAGCGCGATCGGGCCGTGCTTGAGCTCACCGGCGGCGAAGCCCTCGGCGTGGATGTAGGCGAGCTCCTTGAGCTTGAGCGCACCCTCGAGCGCGATCGGGAAGCCCACGTGGCGACCGAGGAAGAGCACGGCGCGCGAGTCGGTCATCCACACGGCGAGCTGACGCACGGCGTCTTCCTGCAACAGGGTGGTGGCGATCTTCTCCGGGATGGCCTGCAGCTCGACGACCTGCGCGGCCAGCTCCTCCAGGGACATGGTGTTGCGCACCCGGGCCAGGTGCAGCGCGAAGAGGTACAGCGCGGCGATCTGGCCGGTGAACCCCTTCGTCGACGCGACGGCGACCTCGGGTCCGGCGTGCGTGTAGATCACGGCGTCGGATTCGCGGGGAATCGTGGCGCCCTGGGTGTTGCAGATCGAGATGGCCTTGGCGCCGGCCTCGCGGGCGTACTTCACGGCCATCAGGGTGTCCATGGTCTCGCCGGACTGGCTGATCGAGATCACCAGGGTGTCCGGGGTGAGCACCGGGTCGCGGTAGCGGAACTCGTGGCTGAGTTCGACATCCACCGGCACCTGCGCCCACTTCTCGATGGCGTACTTGGCGGTCTGGCCGGCGTACGCGGCCGTGCCGCAGGCCACAATCACGATGCGGCGGATGCCGGCGAGCACGTCATCGCCGAAGGCCTCGAGCTCGGGCACCACGGCCTGGCCGTCGTGGATGCGGCCGCGCAGGGTGTTGGTGACGGCATCCGGCTGCTCGGAGATCTCCTTGGCCATGAAGCTGGACCAGCCGCCCTTTTCACTGGCGGAGGCGTCCCAGGCGATGTCGAATTCTTCGACCTCGACGGGGGCGCCGAAGAAGTCGGTGACGGTGACGAGGTCGGGGGTGATGGTCACGATCTGGTCCTGGCCGATCGCGACGGCACGACGGGTGTACTCCACGAACGCGGCGACGTCGGAGCCGAGGAAGTTCTCGCCGTCGCCCAGGCCGATCACCAGCGGCGAGTTGCGGCGGGCGCCGACCACGACGCCGGGCTGGTCCTGGTGCACGGCCAGCAGCGTGAACGCGCCGTCCAGGCGCGCGACGACGGTGCGGAACGCTTCGCCCAGGTCACCCAGGCGGCGGTATTCGCGGCCGAGCAGCACGGCGGCCACCTCGGTGTCGGTTTCGCTTTCGAAGACGTAACCCTCGGCGAGGAGTTCGTCCTTGAGTGGCGAGAAGTTCTCGATGATGCCGTTGTGGATGAGGGCGAGCTTGCCGTCGTCACCCAGGTGCGGGTGCGCGTTCTGGTCGGTCGGACCACCGTGGGTGGCCCACCGGGTGTGCCCGATTCCAGTGCGCCCGTTGTTGATCGGGTGCGCCTCGAGCTCGGCGGCGAGCACGGCGAGCTTGCCGGCGCGCTTCGCGGTGTTGAGCACTCCCGCGTCGTCGATCACCGCTATCCCCGCGGAGTCATACCCCCGGTACTCGAGTCGACGGAGACCTCCCATGAGGACCTCGACGCTTTTGTTGTCTCCGACATATCCTACGATTCCGCACATAGCCCTGATTTTAGTCGCACTATGCTTGGTCTCGATGTCCGAGCCGGTGGTGAGCCCCAGTAATAACGGTCACAGCACCCCCTTTGTGGAGCTCGACCGTGCTGTGTGGGCATCCCTCGCACCCTCGACCCGGTTGCCGTTGCGGGAAACCGAGGTCGTGCAGCTGCGCGGCCTGGGCGAACCGCTCGACATCAACGAGGTGTCGGATGTCTACCTGCCGTTGAGCCGGCTGCTCAACCTCTACGCCGCGGGAGCCCGCAAGCTGCACCGCGACACCAGCGACTTCCTCGGGGAACGCGCCCAGCGCACCCCGTTCGTGATCGGCGTGGCCGGGTCCGTCGCCGTGGGCAAGTCCACCATCGCCCGGCTGCTACGGGAGCTCCTGGCCCGCTGGGAAGACACCCCCCGGGTGGAACTGGTCACCACTGACGGGTTCCTCTTCCCCAACGCCGAACTGGCCCGTCGCGGCCTGATGGAACGCAAGGGCTTCCCGGAGTCGTACGACCGGCGCACGCTGCTGCGTTTCGTCAGCGCCATCAAGAGCGGCGCCGCCGAGGTGCGCGCCCCTTTCTACTCGCACCTGAACTACGACATCGTGCCCGATGCGCAGGTCGTCGTGCGTCAGCCCGACATCCTCATCGTCGAGGGCCTGAACGTGTTGCAGCCGCCCGCCCCGGGCCACGGGCTCGCGGTGAGCGACCTATTCGACTTCACCATCTACGTGGATGCCCGCACCTCCGACATCTCCCGGTGGTACGAGGAGCGGTTCCTGCGGCTCCAGCGCGGCGCGTTCACGAACCCCAAGTCGTTCTTCCACAGGTTCGCCTCCCTCAGCGAGGACGAGGCCCGGGCCCGCGCCCGCACCATCTGGGGCAGCATCAACGAACCCAACCTGCTGCAGAACATCCGCCCCACCCGCTCCCGCGCCACCCTGGTGCTGCGCAAGGACTCCGACCACACCGTCGACAAGGTGCTGCTCCGCAAGGTCTGAGTGTCGCGGTGGGCGGCCATGGGGCGTTGTCGCCCATGCGCTCGGCCGCCCGTAGCGTCGCGCTGATTGTGCTCGGCTGCCCGTAGCCCCGCGCCCGTCGCGCTCGGCAGCCGGCCCAACCGGCAACTGGGCCCCGTCCGGACAAATGGTCCCGGCACACCCGGCACGAAAGTCCGCATCGGCAACAGTTGTGTCCGGGAGGCCGCCGACCGCTCATTCGCGGCGGCGTCGGCGCGTGGGCGCCGCGGCGGCGACGACGTGGGCGCGGCCGCGGGGTGTCCGCGAGCCCGCGCCTCCCCCGGTTTGAGCCCGGGTTGGGCCCCGGTCGGCACGCATCCGCCCGAACTGTTGCCGCAGCGGACAGGTGCGTCCCGCGTGCCGGACGCAGAAGTCCGGATGGGCAACAGTTACGGCGCGGCTGGGATGCGGCGGGCGGCAGCGGCACGGCTACGGTGGAACGATGGACCTCGACGTGCGCACCGACCGGCTTCTACTGCGGCGCTGGCGCGAGACCGACCTCGAGCCGTTCGCCCGGCTCACGGCGGATGCGGAGGTGATGCGCTACTTCCCCGCTCCACTGAGACGTGCCGAAAGTGATGCCCTCGCCGGCCGGGCGGACGCGATGTTCGACCTGCACGGCTACGGGCTGTGGGCGCTGGAACGCCTGGACACCGGCGAGTTCATCGGCTTCACCGGCCTCGCGCCGATGCTCGAGGGCGTCCCGGGTTCCGGCGGCGTGGAGGTGGGCTGGCGGCTGGCCCGATCCGCCTGGGGTCAGGGTCTCGCGACCGAGGCGGCGACGGCCGCCCTGCAGTTCGGCTTCGAGACCCTCGTCCTGGCGGAGGTGAACTCGATCACGGCGGGCATTAACATCCGTTCGCGCAAGGTGATGGAACGGCTCGGCATGCACATCGCGGGTGAGTTCGATCACCCGCGGCTACCCGAGGACTCGCCCCTGCTCCGTCACGTGCGCTACCTGATCGCCGCTCCCGGCTAGGCCCGGAATGCGGCAGGAACTGTTGCCGCAACGGACAATTGCGGCCGGCGTGCCGGACGCAATTGTCCGGACGGGGAACAGTTGACCACGCACGGACGACCGAAGCCACGCGACCGATCCGAGCGGCGGGAGCATGGTGAGCGCCACCGGGCCTCGGCCGGGCACCGTCCAGGGCCGGCTACCTGGGCCGCGCTTCGTTCGCTTCCTGCGGCACTTTGTACTTCGTGGTACCTGTTCGAACCTTCGCCGCGGCACGCGGTAGTTCTCACGGCACGCACTAGTGTTCGCGGCACGTGTTTTATCCTGTGCCACGACACACGACCCGTGCCGCGAGACGCAAGACGGGCCACGACGGATGGCCGTGGGTGCGAAATGCGGATACCGACCGGGAGAGTCGGGACAGGCGGTACTAGCTGGGCTGCAGCGCCAGGCGGGACTGCACGACGTCGGCCAGGGCGTGCGCCAGACGGTCGGCGGTGGGCTGGTCGGCGGCTTCCACCATGACCCGCACCATGGGCTCGGTGCCGGAGGGGCGCAGGAGCACCCGGCCGGTGTCGCCGAGTTCGGTTTCCGCGTCGCGCACGGCCTGCGCGATGACCTCGTCGCCGGCGAGGGCGTGGTGGTCGACGCCGCGAACGTTCACGAGGATCTGCGGGAACACCTTCATCACGCTGGCCAGCTCGGCGAGGGTTTTTCCGGTGCGGGCCATTTCGGCCACGATGTGCAGACCGGTGAGGATGCCGTCGCCGGTGGTGGCGAACTTGGTCATGATGACGTGACCGCTCTGCTCGCCGCCGAGCGACAGCCCGTGCGCGTCGAGCTCCTCGAGCACGTACCGGTCGCCCACCTTGGACTCGATCATGTTGATGCCGTTGGCGGCCATGGCCTTCTTCAGGCCCAGGTTGCTCATGACCGTCGCCACGAGGGTGCGGTCCTTGAGCACGCCGCGTTCGGCCATCGACACGGCCAGGATCGCCATGATCTGGTCGCCGTCGACGATGTTGCCGTCGCGGTCGACGGCCAGGCAGCGGTCGGCGTCACCATCGTGGGCGATGCCCACGTCTGCGCCGTGCTCGAGCACCGCTCTGGCGAGGTTGTCCAGGTGGGTGGAGCCCACGCCGTCGTTGATGTTGAGGCCGTCGGGGTCGGCGCCGATCACGGTGACCCGGGCACCGGCATCCGTGAAGACCTGCGGGGACACGCCGGCGGCCGCGCCGTGGGCGCAGTCGAGCACCACGTGAATGCCGTCGAGCCGGTGCGGCAGGGTGCCGAGCAGGTGCACGACGTAACGGTCCTCGGCGTCGGCGAAGCGACGGATGCGTCCGACGTCACCGGCAATCGGGGTGAGGAGCTGATCGCCCGCGTCGAGCACCGCTTCGATGCGGTCTTCGACGTCATCGGGAAGTTTGGTGCCGCCGAAGTTGAAGAATTTGATGCCGTTGTCGGGCGCCGGGTTGTGCGAGGCGGAGATCATCACGCCGAAGTCTGCGCCGATGTCGGCGATGAGGAAGGCGGCGGCGGGGGTCGGGATGACGCCGGCATCCAGCACGTCTACGCCGGAGCTGGCCAAGCCTGCTGCAACGGCGGAGGTGATGAATTCACCGGAAATGCGGGGGTCGCGGGCGACCACGGCGACGGGACGACGGCCTTGGGCACGTCGTTCCTCTGCGCGGCGGCCACTGGTGAGCACAACGGCGCTCGCCTGGGCGAGGCCCAGGGCCAGGCCAGCCGTGAGATCACGGTTAGCCAGGCCCCGGACGCCGTCCGTGCCGAAAAGTCGAGCCATATGAGTGTGTACTCGACTAACGGGTTAGCGCTTCGAGAACTGCGGCGCCTTACGGGCCTTCTTGAGTCCGGCCTTCTTGCGCTCCTTGACGCGAGCGTCACGGTTGAGGAAGCCGGCCTTCTTGAGGATGGCGCGGTTGTTCTCTTCGTCGATCTGGTTCAGCGAGCGGGCGATGCCGAGGCGCAGCGCGCCAGCCTGGCCGGACGGGCCACCACCGGTGATGCGGGCGATGACGTCGTAGCTGCCGATGAGGTCGAGGACCTTGAACGGGTCGTTGATCAGCTGCTGGTGCAGCTTGTTCGGGAAGTAGTCGTCGAGCTCGCGCCCGTTGACGACAATCTTGCCGGCGCCGGGGACGATGCGCACGCGGGCGATGGCCTGCTTGCGACGACCCACGGCTGCGCCGGGAACGTTGAGGACGGCGCGGGGCGCCTTGGTTGCAACTTCAGCGGGAGTCTCGGTGGAGTAGCTCTCGGGAGTTGCGTCAATCTGGTCTGCGATCTTCGCCACGATGGTGTGAATCCTTTTTTCTTAGATATCGAGAAGTCTGGGGCCGACGCTACTGAGCGACCTGGCTGAGGGCGTACGGCTTGGGCTGCTGCGCAGCGTGCGGGTGCTCGGGGCCTGCGTAGACCTTGAGCTTCAGCAGCTGTGCACGGCCGAGCGAGTTCTTCGGCAGCATGCCGCGAATCGCCTTTTCTACCGCACGGGTGGGGTGCTTCTCGAGCATCTCCGAGTAGTTCGTGGCCGTGAGGCCGCCCGGGTAACCGGAGTGGCGGTACGCCATCTTGAGGTCGAGCTTCTTGCCGGTCAGGGCAATCTTCTCGGCGTTGATGATGATGACGAAGTCGCCACCATCCATGTGGGGGGAGAAGGTCGCCTTGTGCTTGCCGCGAAGAAGAATCGCGGCGTGGCTGGCGAGCCGACCCAGAACGATGTCGGTGGCATCAATAACGACCCAGTCGTGCTGGAGTTCGCTTGCCTTGGGGGTGTAAGTGCGCGTCACTGTTGTGCTGCTTTCTTGTTTTCGAACGGAGGTGTTCGTGAATCCCGCTCCGGGTGTGTTCTCGAAGAGAACACGATCGATGGAGGGCTCACGTTCGTGTGCCTGGCTGCAACGCCTAAGACACCAAGGAACAACACTAGTTCACGACACGCCCCGGCACAACTCGGGCCGGTAAACCGGGCGTGCTAGCTGTGCTGCCCAGGGACGTTGGTCGAGGTGTGATTCAGCTGTAGACGGGTGAGGACCTCCGGTCGAGAGTGGAGCTGTCTAGTTCTCTCACTGT
>NZ_SOGI01000039.1:0-9223 GCF_004403385.1 Cryobacterium sp. TMT4-31 | reverse complement strand
GTGCCGGCCAGGACCGCCACCGTCAGCCCGAGAGCCGCGACGACCACGGACCGGGCCGCGCCCATCCGCCGGTCGGCCGCCGGCAGCCGCGCCGCGGTCGCCGACACCAGCAGGCGACCCCGGCGGCGTTCCAGGTTCAGCCAGAGCAGCCAGATCACCAGCACGGCGAACAGCGCGAGGCCCAGCAGTGTGGGCGCCGTGGCCTGGCTGGGGCCGAGTGCGATGCCGGCCACGAACAGCAGCACCGGCGCCAGCAGGGCCGGTTCCGCGGCCCGGCTGCGGAGGGCCACCGAGAGCCCGATGACGCTGCTGAGCAGCACCAGGATCAGCGCGGGAACCAGCAGAGCCTGGTACGACCCGACCGGCAGCACGATGGTCACGAGTTGCTTCCAGCCGAGCGCCGTGGCCGGCACCAGCTCGGCGAGGCCGGCCAAGCTCGGCAGCACCCCGTAGAGGGCCCGGCCGGGCACGGCCAGCGGAACCCCGACGAGGAGATAACCGCCGATGGTCGTGAGGCCGACCAGCCAGGCCGGCCAGCGGAACGCGGTGCCGACGAGGGCGATGCCGCAGCCGAGCACCGCGGCGACGGCGACGAGCAGCACGAAGGCGCCGGTCTGGTAAATCGGCCACAGGGCGGCGGCGGCCACACCGGTGGCAGCCAACAGGGCCACGGTGTTGCCGATGATGAAGCGCCCGCTCATGCGGCGGCCCCCCGGGCCAGGCTGTGCTGCAGGTCGTCGAGGAAGCCGATGGTGAGCAGACTCAGTCCGCCGGCCCGGCGGAGGCCCGGGCGGGCCCCTGGCTCGCAGACGACGGCGACCACCTCGACTCCGAGCGGGAATCCCGCCGCGGAGGCGCGCAGTGCGGCCAACGGCGTCGCAGATCCGCAGAGCAGGAACGCCACCGACAGCCCGTCGACGGCGGCGGCGGCCCGCCTGGACAGTGCGCGGACGCCGTTGGCGTCTGGCGCCAGGTCGACGCCGCTCAGGTCGTCGAGCAGCCGGGTGGGGGTGAGCGTGCTGAGCTGGCGCGAGCTGGCCAGCACCGACACCGTGCGTGCATCACGGATCGCCCGGATGCCCAGCGAGCCGGCCGCGCTGACGGCGAGCTCGAATTCCTCGTCGTCGGCGAAGTCGCCCGTGGCCAGGCTCAGGGCCACGAGCAGGTGGCTGCGGCGGGTCTGCTCGTATTGGCGCACCATGAGCCGGCCGGTCTTGGCAGTGCTCTTCCAGTGGATGCTACGCCGCTCGTCGCCGCTCTGATACTCGCGCAGCGCGTGGAACGCCACGTCGCTGGCGGTGAGGTCGCGGGTGGGTTGACCCTCGAGGTCGCGCACGAAGCCCTGGCTCATGCTGGGGATGGCGATGGTGCGCGGGTGCACGTAGAGGTCGATCCGCTGGGCGAGCACCGTCTCCAGCCGCACCAACCCCACCGGATCGGCCCGCACTGTGTGCACGGGCCCGATCGGGATGATGCCCCGGCGCTCGGCGGGAACCACGAACACCTCGTTGATGCCGGCTCGGGCGGCCAGGGACGGCATCGGGAATTCGGCCAGCCCGGCGCCCACCGGTACCTGAACCGTCACGGCGGCCAGACGCCGGCCGGTCGGGTTGTGCACGTCGACCTGTCCGGGCACCCGCTCCCCCGCGACGACCCTCTCGACGGGCAGGGTCAACGTGATGTGGTGGCCGCTCTGGCCGAGCAGGTGCGCGAGCGCGCCGACCACCAGGACGGCGGCCGCCCAGCCGATCGCGGTGAGTTCGGCCCAGCCCAGGCCGTAGCCGGCGCCGAGAAGTGCCGCCGCGCATCCGGCGACGCCCCAGCCGAGCGGTGTGACGGCCTGGAGCAGCCGGGTTCGTCTAGAGGACATCCGGCCTCTGGTCCTCCCCGCTGCGCGGCGGCGGCGTCTCGACCAGGATCCGGCCGATCACGCTCGACGCGCTGACCCCGTCGAATTCGGCCTCCGCGTCCAGCAGCAGCCGGTGCGCGAGCACGGGTTCGGCGAGCGCCTTCACATCGTCGGGGGTCACGTAGTGGCGGCCCTGGGAGGCCGCGTAGGTCTTGGCGGTGCGGATGAGCGCGAGGGCACCCCGCACGCTGGCACCCAGGCGTACCTCCGGGCTGGTGCGGGTGGCGTCGACGAGTCGGGCGACGTAGTCGTTGATGGTCGCGTCGACGAACACCGTGCGGGCCAGCGCCGCCACTTCGACGACGGACTCGGCCGAGAGCACCGGCGCCAGGCGGCCGTCGTGGGCGCGCCGGCCGGCGCCTTCCAGAATGCGCACGGTGGCCGCGTGGTCGGGGTAGCCGATCGAGGTCTTCATCAGGAACCTGTCCAGCTGGGCCTCCGGAAGCCTGTAGGTGCCGGCCTGCTCGATGGGGTTCTGGGTCGCGATCACCATGAACGGGCCCGCCACCCTGTGGGTGACACCGTCAACGGTGACCTGGCCCTCCTCCATCACCTCGAGCAGTGCGGCCTGGGTCTTGGGGCTGGCCCGGTTGATCTCGTCGGCCAGCACGATGTTGGCGAACACCGGTCCGCGGTGGAATTCGAAGGTGGCCGTTCGCTGGTCGAAGATGCTCACGCCGGTGATGTCGCCCGGCAGCAGGTCGGGAGTGAACTGCACCCGGTTGCTGGTGCCGCGCACGCTCTGCGCGATGGCACGGGCCAGTGAGGTCTTCCCGGTGCCGGGAACGTCCTCCAGGAGCAGGTGGCCCTCACTGAACAGGGCGGTGAACGCCAGCCTGATGACGTGCTGCTTGCCCAGCACGACCTCCTCGACGCCGCGCACCAGCCTGTCGAACAGGGTCGCGAACTGACCGGCTTCCTCGATGCTCATCAGGTCGGCGTCGCGGCGGGCGCCCGGCTGGCCTGGGCTCACACGATCGGGGGTCAGGGTCATGGGGTGATCGCTTTCTTCGGGATCGGGCGGGAGTAGTCGAAGGTGTGGCCGTCCACCGTCACGGTGAGCAGCACTGTGCCGGATTCGGGCAGCGGGCCGGGCAGGGTGCAGGTGGTGGCGCTGTCGGCCGGAGTCGACGCCGTTCCGGCGACCGCGCACGCGAAGGTCGCCGCGAGGGTGCCGTTCTGCGGCGCGCCGGTCCAGGAGAACCGGCCGGACGGGCCGTCGTAGGCCAGTCCGGTCACGGTGAAGGTGACGGATGCCTCCGGCGCGGTGGTGGTGCCCGACCACGGCCCGCAGGAGCCCCACACCGTGCAGGCCTGCAGCTGGAAGGCCACCGCGGAGCCGAACGGCAGGCCGAGCAGGTCGCGCGGCCAGGTGCTGCCGCCGAAGCGCTGTACCGAGCCGGAGCCATCCGCGGCCCGGATGTTGTAGTGGTCGACACCGGCTGACGGGGTCACCCCGGTGAGGTGGTAGTCCCAGGCGTCACCCTGCTGCTCCATCGCACCCTGCACCTGGCTGATCGCGCCGGGAGCGGGCCGCACCAGGACCGTGGCAACGGCGGTCGCCGCGCAGCCGGCCCGGTTGTACCCCCAGACCACGAATGAGTAACTGCCATCGTCGGCGAGCAGGCCGTCGAACACGGCGCTGCGCCCGCCGGCCGGCACACTTTTCTGGTCGAGCACCACCCCTCCGGCGCGGGGTGCCGTGACGGTGCCGGGCGCGGGGCTCGACACCGAGCAGGCCTGCGCGCCGGTGGGCTGCCCGCCGCCGCTGATCCGCTGCACGAAGTAACCCGCGACGGCGTCGCCGCGATCGGCGAAACCGTCCCAGGTCACGGTGACGGCGCCGCTGACATCGGTCGCCGTCGCGGTGATCCCGCCGGCGACCGCCGCGCCGTACGGCGTTCCGGTGGCGGCGGTGGTGTTCCAGCTCGACAGGGCGGGGTAGGCGTCGTTGCGGGCACTGACGGTGTAGCCAATGCTGGTCCCGTTGGCCAGGCCGTCTACGCGCAGGGTGCAGCGGGCGGCCGCGCAGCGGGCTCCGGTGGCGCTCACCTCGGGTTGGGCGACCCCGGCGACACTGACCTGGTAGCCGCGGATGGCGGTGCCGCCGCCCGTCGCCGCCACGACGTCCCAGCCGAGCAGCAGGGCACCGTCTTCGGGCACGGCGGTGAGCCCGGTGGGTGCGGCCGGGATCACGTCGGACCAGACCGTGGCGGCGAGGGTGGCTGCCGTCGCTGTGCCGACGCCGTTCTGCGCGGCGACGCTGACGCGCACGGCGTTCGCCTGCCCGTTGCCGGGTGTGGCGAGGGTGCAGGAAGTGGCCGCGCACACTGTGCTGCCGAGGGGGCGGCCGGAGGCGGCGTCGAGGGTGGTCACCTGGTAGCCGGTGATGGGCGAGTTGTTGGCGGCGCCGGGGTTGAAGACCACGGTGACGCGTCCGTCGGAGAAGCCCGTGGCCCGCAGCCCGGTGACGGCGTCGGGAACGTCCTGCACCGATACCCGAACGGTGCCCCAGGTGTACCGGTCGGGGTCGTTGGTGGCGTCAGCGACCTGGTACTGCAGGGTGCTGTCGGTGGGCTGCGCGTCGGCGGACACCCGCACGGTGAGTCTGCTGTTGTCGGCGCTGGGTGTGATCGTCACCCCGGCGGGCAGCGCGGCCGCATCCAGCCCGCGTACCGCGAGCACGCGCAGTGGGACCGCGGGGAACGGGTTGGTGGCGCCGTCGTTGGCGAGCACATCGATGACGGTGCTGCGCCCGCGGGGCGCGATGGCCGCATCCGTCGCCGGCAGCGCGAGGGGTCTGGTGGAGGCCACGACCTTCAGTTCGACGCGCCCGGCCTTTCCGGTGCTGAGGTCGTCGCGCACCCCGATCGTGACCGCGCTGGTGCTGCCCTTCGGGGTGCCGTCCAGAGCGGTCACGGTGAGCAGGCTGCCGTTCAGCGTCTGCTCGAAGCCGGTCGGCACCGGGTCGAGCACAGTGTAGGCGAGTTCGTCGCGGTCCTCCGGGTAGGGGTAGGAGGTGAGCTTGGCCAGGTCGATGACTTTCTTCTGGCCGGGTTCGAAGTCGATTCCCGCCCCGTCGAATGCGGGCGGCTGGTTCTCCCGCGGTGTCACGGTGATCGGCAGCACTATCGTGGCAGTGCGTCCGGCGGGGTCGGTCGCACTGGCGCCGTCGGTCACCTCGAAGGAGATGGAGGCGGGCCCGAAATACTGGTCCGCGCTGGTGAACGCGAGCGTATGGGCACCCGTTGCGAGTTCGGCGCCGTTGGCGTGCGTGGCACGCACGGTGTTGCGGTCGGTCAGTTGCACGGGCTTGTCGCCGACGGCGACGACGTAGTCGTTGATGTCGATGTCGATGGTGGCCTCGCTGGCCACGACGAGTTTGGCGGCCCCGGCCCGCAGCTGCGGGAGGGCGTCGTCGGTTCCCGGTACCCAGACGAACGCGTAGGCGATGATCTCGGGGTCTTGGGGGTGGCTGACGCTGAACGGGATGATCTGGCTGGTCTTGGCGACGGACACGCGGATCCGGGCGGTGTCGGTGACCGTCGCCGCGCCGTCGTAGCCGGGCAGGACGGCCAGCAACAGGTCCCTGGCCGACCCTTCCGCGAAGAACACCCTGGCGAGCACGTCGACGTCGACGGTGTCGCGGCCCAGCACATCGGAGAGCCTCAACCGGGTGTCGGCGGCCTCGGGGAGGGCCCGGGGGGCGTCCGGGGTCACGACGACGGTGAGGAACGCGGAGCCGGTGCCGCCGCGCTCGTTCTGGATCTGATAGACGAAGCCGTACCGGCCGTTGACGTTCGGGGCGCGCACCACGACGAGGTCACCGTCGACGACGGCGGTGCCGGCGGCCCCGCTCGCGGCACCATCCGTCGCCTCGACCGCGGTGATGCTCAGTGCGCCGCCGTCGGGGTCGGAGTCGTTGCCGAGCACCCGCACCGACACCCGGGATCCGGGCCGCACGGTCACCTCATCCGGCACGGCGACCGGGTTGCGGGCCCCGTCCGGGCGCGGGCTGATGCCCACCCGCACGGTGCCGGTGGCACGGGCGCCGAGGGCGTCGATGACGGCGTAGCTGAAGGTGTCTGTACCCGCTGAGTAGTCGCCGGCCCGGTAGCTGAGCGAGTCGGCGTCGATGGCGGTGACGGTGCCCTTCTCGGGGTTGGTCTCCTGGCCGAGCAGCTGCACGGAGTCACCGTCGGGGTCGATCCCGGTGCGCGGGATCTGGATGCGCACGGTGTCACCCGCCAGCACCCGGGCGGTGACGGTGGGCGGCAGCGGCGGGTTGTTGGTGGCGGCGTCGGTCTCCCGCACCGAGATGCGCACCTCGGCGTTGGCGAACTGCCCGTCAGGGGCGCTCACCCTGTACACGGCGGTGAAGTTGCCGGTGCTGGCCGGGGCGAGGTAGCGCAACACCCGGCCGGAGGCGAAGAGCAGCCCGGCGCCGGCGGGCAGCGGGGTCGAGAGCACGGGGTCGAGAGTAAGCGGGTCGCCGTCGGGGTGTTCGTCGTTGACGAGCACGGGGATGTCGATGGTGTCGCCGACCCGGACCGACACCGAGTCTGCCGCCGCGACGGGCGGCTGTCTGGTGGTCGCCGCGGGGATCTCGATCACCGTGACGGTGCCGGTGGCCGAGGCAAGGCCGTTGCTCACCGTGTAGTCGAAGCTGGTCGTGCCCGACTCGAGCGGGCGGGTCAGGGTGACCCTCAGAAGGTGCTGGTCGAGGATCTCGACGGTCAGTCCGCTGCCGGCAGGCACGTTGGAGCTTCCGGTGACCAGCAGCACTCCCCCGGCCGGATCGATGTCGGTTGCGAGCACGTCGATGACGGTGGGCTGCTGCGGGCGCAGGAAGGCGGTATGCGGCACCGTGATGGGCCGGCCGGGGCTGTCAGGGGCGGGGTCGACGTCGACCCGGATCAGCCCGGTCACGGTGGTCGCGCCGTCGGTCACCGCGTAGTCCAGGTAGTGCACGCCGACGGTGTCGGTGGCGAACCTGAAGGTTCCGCCGGCGAAGTCCGCCGTGATGCTGACACCGGGCTTGTCTGGCACAGCGCCCAGGCGGAGCGGACCATTGCCGCCGCGGGCGTGCTCCAGCGGAGCGACGGTGACCTCGCTGCCCGCCGTGGTGCGCACGGCGAACGCGTCGGCGACGATGGGCACGGTCCCGGCCGCACGCACCGTCACGTCCAGGGTCCCCGCGCCGGTGAGGCTGCCGTCCGAGACGGCGAGGCCGACCTGGGCGGCGTCGCCGCCGTCGCCGGCATCCGTGAACAGCACGGCGCCGGCCGGCGCCGAGGTCGCGGTGTCCGGGGCCGCGGCGGTGGCCGCGGTGAGGTAGAACGGGTCACCGTCCGGGTCGATCCAGTCGCCGAGCACCTGGGTCTCGACGCTGCCGCCGGCCGCGACGGTGGCCCGGGTCTGGCGGGCCTGTGCGGGGGCGGAGTTTTCGTCCGGGCTGCGGACCGTGACCGTGACGGTGGCGTCGGCGGTGCCGCCGCGTCCGTCACTGACCGTGTAGTCGAAGCTGAGGCTGCCGGACGCCTCAGGGGTGAGGGTGAGCTGCAGCTGCTGGTTGCCGGCGACCAGGTCGATGCGGCCCTGATCCGCCGGCGGCGGTTCCACACCGTCGACGACCAGCACGTCGTCGTTGGGGTCGTAGTCGTTCAGAAGCACCGGCAGGGTGACCGTGCGGCCGGGGCGGGCGCCGAACGCGTCGTCGATCGCGACCGGCGGCAGCTGGGTGTCCTCGTAGTCCGGCGGGGTGTCGTCGGTGGCGCTGGTCACCTCCTGCTGGTCGGAGACCGGGTCGATGAGGTCGTCCCAGTTGTCGATGAGTTCGTTGTCCCGCTGCACGTTCCAGGTGGCGCCGTTGCGGGCGTCGTTGAGCAGCAGCCGGGTGCCGTTCTGCCGGTATTCCAGGCGCGCGTCGCCGGCGAGTCCGGCGAGGGTTGCCGTGGTTCCAGCCGGCGAGCCGATGCCGCAGGCCTGCCAGGCGGTGCCGTCCGTCCACGCCGCGTAGGCACATCGACCGTCCTGGGCGGGCGCGGCCGGGCTGCCGGCGACAGACTGGTCGGCCAGGAGTTCGGTGGCAGCCCCACGGTCGAGAGGCACGCTGAGCAGACCGCTGCGGTGCGCGATCAGAACCCTGTCGCCGGCCGTCGCCGGCTCCTGCAGTCGGGGCAGGTCAGTGAGGCTGCCGCTGAGGTCGACGGCGCGTTGGGGTAGGTGCAGGATGCCGGTAGTCGTGTTCAGCAGCGCCCAGCTGCCGTTCACCTGGCTGAGCTGGTAGACGTCTGAGGGGTCCCCGGCCGATACCGTCCTCGTCTCGGCGACGGCATCCGGGTGGTCGGGGTCGATCCGCACGAGGGTCTGCGTGGCCGGGGTGAACGCGAACAGGACGCCGACCGCGTCGAGGCTGAACAGGGTCCCGGTGCCCAGCGCGAGGGCGGGATCTGTGGTGCTGTCGAAAGTCGCCAGGTCGGCGCTGTTCGCCCGCCAGAGGTCGCCGTCGGCCGAGATCGCGGCTAGGTCACCCGCCAGACGCACCTCGGGGGCATCCGGCGGCAGCGCCACACTGTCGGTGACCGTCGCGGTGGCCGGGTCGAGGATGTCCAGGGTGCCGTTGCCGGCGTCGACCACGAGCACTGTCCCACCGTGCTGCACCACGGAGGTGCGGTCGGATTCGACGGGAACCACGGTGTTCAGTTCGGCGATCTCGGTGTTGACTCTGCCCACCAGCTGCCGGGTTTCGCTGGCCACCCACACGGCTGCGTCACCCAGGTCGACTTTCTGCGCGGTGTAGCCGCCGGAGACCACCGCGACGGTGACCACCAGGGCGGTGACCAGGGTTCCGCCGGTGATCGAGGCGGCGAGGGAGCGGTGCGTGGCCAGCCAGCGGCGGATCATTGCGCTCCCGTGGCCGGGTCGACGCACTTCTCGGTGCTGGCGGCGCCGGTGCGTCCGTCGCGGTTCACGCTCACGGTGACGCAGACCGGCGTCCGGGCACCGCTCGGCGCGGTGTCGGTCTGGACCGTGAACTGGGTGCCGCGCTGGATGCTGCTCTCGCCGCTCCGCAGGCTGACCACGTAGCTGTCACTGTCGCGCAGGCCCGGGTCGGCCCAGCTGAACACAATGGTGCCATCGCCCGCGCGGCCGGTGACATCGCTGACCCGCGGCAGCGCGGAGTCCCCCGGGCTCGCGGGAGCGCCGGAGAGCACCGGGCCGAGCAGCAGGGCGCCGGCGACGACGCCGAGCCCGACCACCAGCAGGCCGCCGGCGACGACGGCCGCGAGAGTGCGCCGCCGCTGGGCGGGG
>NZ_SOGI01000023.1:0-7598 GCF_004403385.1 Cryobacterium sp. TMT4-31 | reverse complement strand
CCGGATCATGGACGACTGGGGCAAGAACCATGCCGGGCCTGACAGGCCAACACCCTCACATAACTACAGGATCAAGGGCTACGAAGAAAGTAACGGGGGCGGCGGCGAGGTTGCGATAGGTGACGTCGCCGCCCCAGGTGTCCCGGAAGGAGGTCGCGACCTGGCGGGAGAACGAGCCGGAATCGAGGGAAGAAGCGTCGATGTGCAAGAGGTAGGACATGTGCTGATTTCATGATGAAGGAGATCGGATGACATCAGGAACGGAGGATCCGACGTGCTGACGAACCGCCGGTTCTGGCAGGGCCGATTATTTGGCGGTGGTGTGGTGGTGTGAGGCCTGGAGTTCGCGGTCGACGAGGGGCTTGACCTGGGTGCCGAGGAGAGGGATTCCCCGCCGCTGCCATGCCTCAAATTGGGGAATCTTCCCCGAGAGGTTTCCTAACCGCCAGCGGATACGAGAAACCGGCTGCACACGACCAGGGCGAAGCCCCTCTATGGCAACGAGCCGTGGGCGAGGATTGCGGCCTTTAGATCGCGGGAGCGTCGCGCGTTCACCTCGCGCACGGCCATGCTGACCATCGGGTAGCGTGGCGGTTTCCTTCTGCTTACCTTAGGACGGCGAGGGAGCGGAAGGAGCGCCGATGGAGTGCCGAACGACGAAAGACAACGTCGACTCCGCGTCATTCCAAGACGTGAGAGGGAAGCCAAGGTCAGATCCTCCCAGGAAGGTCAGCCCAGTCGCGCCCGCCAATCGGTCGCCAATCTGTGTCAGTGCAAGCAAGATCGACTGGACGGCGTCGATACCATGCGCAGTGCCTGTGACGTCTTCAGCAAGGCCGTGGATGCGGTAGGTGCAGGACCATTCAGCCGAGTCAGTGGCGGCAGCACGTGGAGCATCAACGAAAACGTGGACATCACCCCGAGGGGACGACAAAGTTCTTGAAAGAATGGTAGTCATGTCGCCACAGTACGCGACCGACGCGGAAGCGACCAGGTTCGTCGGCGCGACCCGTTCGAGCGCTCCGGCGACCGCAATGGCAGCCGGCCGCGGACGCGATGGGGACCTCGATCTGAAGATTCCCAAGCGCCGTGCCGGCTCGTTCTTCCCCGCACTCCTCGAGCGGCGCCGCCGGGTGGATCAGGCGTTGTTCGCGGTGGTGTTGGAGGCCTACGTCCAGGCCTCTCGAGCCGAAAAGTCGACGATCTGGGCAAAACGCTCGCTGCTAACACCGAGAGCTCGGCGCGGACAACGTGATGACGAACTCGGTTTGCCCGTCGGCGCTGGTCACGGTCAGTGCCCCGCCGAGCCACTGACTGAGACGGCGTGCGATGGTCAGCCCCAAGCCAAGGGGTCCGGTGTGTCGCTGGTTTGGATTGTGGATGTCCTGCGCGAATGGTTCGAAGATGGACTCCAGTGCGGATTCGGCGATTCCGCTGCCGTCATCGTGCACCCTGATCTGAACCGAGCCGGCTCCCTGCTCGATGCTGACCAAGACGGTAGTACCGGCGCCGGTGTATGTGGTGGCGTTGCTGGTCAGGTTGAGCAGGATCTGTCGCAGCGATGACTCGTCGCCGTGCAGGAGGACCGGCTGCTCCGGAATGTGCAGCCGACAGGTGTGATCGGGGTAGGTGACCCTCGCGTCGGCGGCGACCTCAAGGACCAAGCGGCTGACATCCATTTCGGTGGCGGCGAGGTCGGCGCAGCGGATGGCTCTTCACGAGTATCGGCTCGGCTCGGGTTGCCTCCGCGATCGGTTCGCATGGGCTCGTGCCTTCATGCGGTTGCCGCACGTGGCCATCGAGCACCACTTCGCGGTGCCGGGGCGGCTGTGATCGACGAGGAAGAGGCGGCACTCGGCGTTGGCGCAGGGGCGCAAACGACCTGGGTGGCGCGCGTTCACACTCGACCAGGCGAGTACGGCTTCCACCGCGAGGCGGTCGTCGGTGGGAGCCTGAAGCTGCCAAGCCACGCCATCTGGCGTCACGTGCGGGATGCGGACGGCGCCCTCCACAATGCGGGTGAGCTCCTCGACAGCCGCGGGCGCGTCGCCGCGGATGACTGTCTGCAACGCGTCGCGGGCCTCACGCAGGCGGCCCAGCTCGCGCGTCGTGCCGGATCCACCCCAGCTTCGCGTCAGCTCGCGCGCATTAGGGTCTTCGAGGTCGTCTGTTGGGCGGCCGTCGAGGACCGGCGCGCTGTTGAGCACCGCCAACAGCAATTCCTCGTCGCGATCCACCGCTCCCCCGCTTTCTCCGCACCGGACGGCGCGATGAATCCATGATACCGTCTGGCTAACCAGTAAAACAATTCAAAGGAGTTATTTATGGTCCAGGTCCACCACCGCACCGTCTCCGTCGATGGGCTCGACGTGTTCTGGCGAGAGGCCGGGCCGGTCGATGCACCCGTGCTCCTACTGCTGCACGGCTACCCGACGAGCTCACACATGTTCCGCCACCTGATCCCGGCCCTGGCTGACCGCTACCGGGTCATCGCGCCCGACCACATCGGGTTCGGACGCTCGTCCGCACCATCCGTCGACGAGTTCGACTACTCCTTCGCCGCCCTCGCTGGCGTCACGGGCCGGTTCCTCGCCACTATCGGGGTAACCCGGTACACGATCTACGTACAGGACTACGGCGCCCCCATCGGCTGGCGGCTGGCGCTGGCCGACCCCAACTCTGTTGAGGGCATTATCTCGCAGAACGGCAACACCTATGAAGAGGGCTTCGTGCCTGGCTTCTGGGATCCCATCTGGGCCGATGCCGCCGAGCGCACGGCCGCGACGCGTGACGCACTGCGCCCAGCCCTCGGCCGCGACGCCGTCCAATGGCAGTACACCCACGGCGTGCCCGACACGACGACCGTCGATCCCGACGCGTGGGAACACGACCTCGCGCTCCTCGCCCGACCCGGCCAGGACGAAGTGCAGCTGACCCTCTTCCGCGACTACGCGACCAACCGGGCCCTTTATCCGGACATGCACGCATGGATCCGCGCCTCACGGGTGCCGGTGCTCGCGATTTGGGGCCGGAACGACGAGATCTTCGCCGCCGCAGGAGCCGAAGCCTTCCTGCGTGACGCCCCGCACGCCCGCATCGAGCTCCTCGACGGCGGCCACTTCCTGCTCGAATCACACCTCGACGAGGTGACAACCGCCATCACGTCCTGGCTCCCTGCGCGGTAACCCGACGTCCGGCTCGGCACCGTACCGTACCGCGCAGCGTCTGAGCCGGAGCCCGCTAAAGAGATCAATTCACGGTCGCGGCGTCGCCCCGAAGCACGTCTCGGTTGGCGATCGGTCGGAATCCTGATCTGCGGCAGCCGCAACGACCACACGGTCAGGTACTCGAAGGGTAGCGCCACTTCGCCAATGGCCGTTTCGACGTACTCCTACGACACCCTGCCCGCCGACGAGCGCAGCGCACTTCCCGCTGCCGATCAGCTCGCAGCAGCCCTCGATTGGGTTCCCGACGAGCCGTTGAGATCCATCGCAGAGGCCCCGTGGTCGACAGCTGACCAATCGCTGTCGTAGGTGCCTAGTCCCTGTCACTTACTCGGATATGGCCGCGCCGAGAATCCGCATGAACAGTGAACCGCCGCTGTCGATCTGCCCGCCCGCGCCTCCCGCTGCCTTGATGCCCTCCACGGTGGCCAGGATGAGGCCGGCCAACTCGGACGGTGTTGCCCCGATGTCGGTGGGGCGAATTTCTCCCATCGCGGCCGCTTCGGCTAGGACTTCAGCAATACGGTCTTTTAAACGTTGACGGGACATTCGAGTTATGTCGCTGGAGAGGGCCAGGTTGGAGTCGAATAGTTCTTGGCCGTGGGGACTGGCACTGATCTCCTCCATTAGCCCTTGGAGATAGGCGGTCATCGCTTTGTCGATCCGCTCAATGACTGGACCCCTAATGTTCAGCACGGTTTCGATGTCGGCCATGACCGTGGCATGCGCCCGCTCGGAGCCAGCGCGAAACAGGTCTTCCTTGTTGCTGAAGTGGAGGTAGAGGGACGCGCGTGAGATACCTGCCGCGTCGGCGAGATCCTTCATGGTGGTCTTGCTAAATCCGTAGCGGCAGAAGACAGCTAGTGAAGCATCTAGTATCTGGTCGACCTTCTCAGTGGAACTCATGAAATGATTCTGACACTTCGAACGCATTGCGTCCAGTTGTACAACTGAACATTTTGAGTCAAACTGTCCATGCTAGTGGCGGTAGCCGTTTCAATGACAGGAGAAGACTCATGGTTATCGATCGATCGATCGAAAAGGACACTATCGTGCTGGTCACGGGAATCTCCGGATTTTTTGGTGGACACGTTGCTTCGAAGCTGCTCAAGTTCGGCTATCGCGTGCGGGGAACCGTCCGGGATGTGGGCCGGCATTCGGAGTTGAGTGCGCGTCTGTCCGAGGCGGCGGACGTTACCGATTGCCGGCTCAGCCTGTACTCCGCGGATCTGACCTCCTACGTCGGCTGGGACGATGCCACCGCTGGCTGCGACTACGTCATCCACACCGCGTCGCCCTTCCCGGCCGTGGCACCAAGGCACGCAGCCGACATTATCCGACCGGCGCGGGAAGGAACTCTCCGCGTTATCCGGGCGGCGCAGCGGGCCCAAGTCAAGTCGTTCTGACCTTCGGTCGCTGCAATGAACCACGGTCCGAGACAGGCACCATACACGGAATGGGATTGGGCGGACGTGAATGGGCGGACGTGAATCGGCGGACGTGAATCGGCGGACGTGAATGGGCGGCGGGCCACGGCCTACTACAGGTCCAAAACCCTGGCCGAGTAGGCCGCCTGGGCTTTTGCGCGCGCAAATCGGACCGAACTGACCGTCATCAACCCGGGAGTCCTCCCCTCGAACCCAAGGTTGGTGCGTCGGTCGGGGTCATCGTCCAGCTCCTGGCCGGCGGTTTCCGCGGCCTGTCAAGGTTTGGCTTCTCGTTTGCCGACGTCAGAGACGTCGCAGAAGCCCACATCCGTGCCATGGTCGAGCTACAAGCGGCCGGGCAGCGACTAATCGTCAGCGGGGAGTTTCGATGGATCCGAGAAGTCAGCAACCACCTCGCCCGTGATTTTCTTGAGTATGCTCATCGGCTGCCGACCAAACTGACCCCTGACTGGATGGTGCGAATCATGGCCCTCGCTGACCCCCATGCTCGTGGCATCATCCACGAACTCGGCCGGGACCTCAGTGTTGACACGACGCGGGCCGCCAGATACTCGGCTGGGCGCCTCGTCCTGAATTTCAGACCATCAGCGACACGGCTCGATCGCTCATTGAATGGGGCCTCGTCCCCGTCCCATAGCCACCAAATTCCCCGAACCCGACACCCCTGTGTCCCACCAAGAGAAGGACTCGCAATGATTGAAAGCACCTCCACCATCGAAGACCTCATCCGCTCCACCGAACAGGCACGCCTTCGCGCCCTCGTTGACGGCGATACCGAAAAGGCCATCAACTATCACGGAGCCGATTTCGAGCTCATAACCCCGATTGGTGCCGTCCTCACCCGCGAGCAGTACCTAGACGCCGTCGCTGCAGGGCAGATCAACTACCTCAGCTGGGAACCCGGACACATCGCTGTTCGATGCCACAGCACCACAGCTACTATCCGCTATCGGGCAACCCTGGAAGTTGAATTTGGCGGACATCCGATTCCACGGACCAACTACTGGCACACCGACAGCTACGAATTTCTTGACGACCGCTGGCAAGCCGTGTGGTCCCAAGCCACTGAAATTCGCTAGGCCACACCGGAGAAGCTATGACAACGCCATCTCCGAAGGAAAGAGGTCGATGCTTCGGTGGAATGAACTTCACTTCGGCGCCCAAACGGGAGCGGCTGCCAGCAATCCCTGAACGCGCCTCTAGAGCATTCTCAAGGCGCTAACCTGCCCGCCCAGCTTGTCCGTTGCTGTCCAATCAGTGTGAGACGTCTTGCAACCCGAGTGTGTCGAAGCACACGGGATATGACTCACTTAGATTCATAGTCAGCTAGGTATTCCATCGACGGCCCCCACCCGTCCAATGGAGCGAGCGAAGGCAATTAGCGTCGATAGTCTGGTCGCATCGGCCAAGTCGCGGTGTTTGTGAACGATATTCCCGGGGGCCGGCAAGTCGACACTAGCGAAGACCCTCGGCCCGGAACTAGGTTTCTGTATACGAGCCCAATTTGACGTGTCGTCTGCGGTAAGACTTACCGCGTTTCCCGCTGTAAACAGCGTGACGTACACAGTGACGTCGGCTTTAGGATCGACTCGGGTGCGCACCCATTCGGTAATGAGCCGGGCCGTGGAATCCACCTCCGCAGAATCGCTCTCGTCACCCAAGGTCACGTGAAAGATAACCATCGTTCCTGGCTCGAGGAACCCCGACAGCCAGTTTCTCGTGCGAACGCTCTTGACTCCCTCAACCGAACCGACGAAGTCAATAAACGCAGCCTTCACGGTCGAGGAACCAACTAGCTCGGGCGCCTGGGCCGTGCAACCAACCGTGAGAATGATGGCCGGCAGAAGCGCGATCATCGCGAAACGTTTAGAGCCTGCCAGCCACCGATGTGCGCTGTTGATCGCCACGGTGTTGTTTCTCACAATTGGCACTTCTCATTCCCTGGGATCGAACTCACGATCCGACTATAGGAGGAACCCGAACTCGATCGACTGATCAAGTCTCATAAACGGCTTGGCACTGGCCTTATCATGACCAATCGGCATCCCGATGTTTCGCATGCCACGGACTCAGATAGACGAGAGGATGCCCTCACTCGCGCAGTTCTAATCCTGGGCAAACTTCCTCATCGCTCACGACGAGCCCGGCTCAGAGGCGAGGGGAGTCTCGAATCCCTAGAGATATGAGACGTCTCACGGCCGTCACTTAAGCCCCATCCACATTGGCGGAATCCTGGGGCTCGGCGAGTCTCTTAACTACGTCGCTTAACCTCCTGATTGAATTGCGACGCTAACAGTTAGTTATGAGACACCCAGGAGCATCGTGACGAAACTGATCGGCTATGCGCGAGTATCGACGCGCCAGCAATCTACCGACCGGCAAGAAGTGGACCTTTTGGCTGACGGTGTCCGGCGTGACGATCTCTACGTCGATAACGGCGATTCCGGAGCTCGCGCTTCCCGGCCGAACATCGACCGCGCGCTGGACGCGCTCGAGGCGGGCGATACTCTCGTCATCACGACTCTGGACCGGCTGGGGCGATCGACGCAGAACATGCTTGCCTTCGCCGAAGAACTCCGGGGCTGCGGCGCCGGCCTCCGCGTGCTGAACCTGGGCGGCGGCGACGTCGACACGGCGACACCTATGGGTTCCATGCTGTTCACGATCATGGCCGCTCTGGTCGGACTCGGTAAAGAGTTTCGAGTCTCCGGAAACGCCGGCGGCGCCGGTCTTCCGCAGCTGTTCGTTTCGAACAACGAGCTTCTCGCGTTGGGTTACCGCGCGCGGCGGGTTCAGACAGCTGTGCCCGGCCTCGGTCAGATCTACGGGGGGGGCCCTATGTTCTTGTCAAGCGGCGAGCTGGTGGTCGGCTTGATAGAGGGTGCCGTCGCGGAGCATGGCATAGAGGACGTCGCAGCGTCTGCGG
>NZ_SOGI01000012.1:0-7228 GCF_004403385.1 Cryobacterium sp. TMT4-31 | reverse complement strand
GCATGGCTCCACGAATACAATCACCACAGGCACCACACCGCCATCGGAGGCAAGCCACCGATCACGCGGTTAACTAACCTGCCTGGGCAGTACAGCTAGCTAGCGTCCGCTGGTGCTGACCACCGGGGCTCCGCCGCAGGAGGAGGTCTGCGCCTCGGCGACTCGAGGGTCGTCCTCTGGCAGGGCGCCCGACACGGCGGTGTATCCATTGATGGCGGTGAGCCCGTCTGTCGACACCGTGATGCCCGTGGCCATCAGGGAATAGCTGTCGTCGCGGTTTTGGGTGACCTGGAGACCGTTCAACTCGACACCGCCTTCGACGTCGAGGCATCCCACCCCGGTGCCGTTGTCGTGGGTGTTCTGCATGTCGAAGGTGTACGGCCGGGCGTCCACACCGATGGGGGTTACGAACTCGCAGTCCACCAGCGCGTGCAGGGTGGCGCTGCGGCTGTCGTCGAGCACCGTCACGACCACACCATTGTGCAGTGTCGCCGTCCAGCCGTTGTGCCCGCCGGGGCCGGCCAGGTCGTCGGCGAGGGTGACGGTGGCGCCGGAGGCCGTGCTGATGCCGAAGGTGAACGGCGAGGTCGTCTCGTCGTACCACTCGGTGTCGTTCTCGCCGTCGCCGTCGACGTCGGCGATCTCAGCGCTGACCGCCTCGGCCGGCATCGACTCGGCCGTGGCAGGACAGCCCGTGGGCATGGCGACGGCGGGGTCGACCGACGAATCTGGTGTCGCATCCGCGGAGTCGCCGGGCTCGGCCGGCGTCACGGCGCTGGTCTGGGCCGCGCCGGATGCCGCGCACCCGGAGAGAGCAAGGGCCAGGAACCCGGCGACGACGAAATACCGACCGGCGGTCCTGGTTTTCGAGTGAACGGTTGACATCAGGATGATGCTACCGACGTTGTCTGGGGGGCCTCCGTGTTTCGGGCCCGCTTTCGGAGGCGATTGCCAGCGTGGACTGCGGGCGGTGCCTGGAGAGCCCGACAACACCGTAGGCCGCGATCGCGCCGGCGATGACAAAGGCGATCAGGGCGTAGGGCGGGGCCTCGGACGCCTCACCGAGCACGACGATGCCGATGCCGACCGCCACCAAGGGATCCACCACCGTGAGACCGGCGATCACCAGGTTGGGCGGACCCGTGGAGTACGCGACCTGCACGAACACACCGCCCACGACCGCCGCCGTGAGAATGCCGCCGACACACAGCAGGGTGAGCAGCGACAGGTCGCCGGCCACCAGCTGGGTGATCGTGAGTTTGGCCAGGGTTGCGACGAAGGCGTAGAGCACCCCGGCACCGAGCACGTAGGCCACGGCGGTGAGGCGGGCGCGGAGCAGCGTGAAGATCAGGCCGCAGACGATCAGGACGACGCCGAGCAGGATCAGGATGATCGCCACCTGGGGCGGCTGGATGGGCCGATCGGTGGCGTACACGGCAGCGATGGAGACGAAGATCACGATGCCGCCCACGGACAGGGCCACCGAACGCAACACGGTTCCGTCAAGCCTGGTGTGCGCGAGCCGGGAGTCCACCACGGTGGACAGCACCAGGGCGGCCACCCCGAGCGGCTGCACAACGAGCAGCGGAGCCAGGCCGAGGCTGGTCAGCTGCAGCAAAATGGCGAAGCCCAGCAGCAGCGTGCCGAGCAGCCAGGACGGTCGTCGCAACAGGGCCAGCAGCTGGCCGATACTCATCTTCTGCTGGTCGCCGGGGCGCATCCTGGAAGTCTTGCCCACGCCTCGGTGCTGCAGCTGAGCGCCGAGGGCCAGGAACACCGTGCCGGCGAGCGCGACGGCGATGCCGAGGTTCTTGCGGGCGACCGGGTCGAGAAACGACACCATCGCATCGGTGGCTTCGGTGGGCATTACGGGCACGAGCACATCCAGACCTTATTTCAGTGCGGCTGCCGCCGTCGATTCGGGCGGGTCTCCGCCTGGTCGGCGGTAGGTGTTAGCGTGCCCCCATGAAGCAGAGAGAGCTCTTCCTCCAGGCGGATGCCGCGTTGCGCTCCGTCATCGACCGGATCACCCCTGACGAGCTGATGCGGCCCGCACCGGCCGACTGGGCGGTGACGTCAAACCCCACCGTACGCGACGTTGTGGCCGCGCACGCCCGCGACGAGGCCTGGGTGCCCGATGTGCTGCTCGGCAGAACAATCGAGGATGCCGGCGGCACCTACGACGGCGACCTGCTCGGCGACGACGCGCTCGCCGCCTACGACCGGCTCAACGACACGGCCACCGCGGCCGTGCAGGAAGACCTCAACCCGGAGAAGGTCGTGCACCTGAGCTATGGCGACTTCACTCTTCGGGAGTATCTCGAGCACATCAGCATCTACCGGGCGTTCCAGGCCTGGTCCATCGCCCGCCACCTCGGCTGGGACTTCGCGTTGCCGGCCGCGTTGGTGGAGGCCCTCGAGGAGGTCATCGGCCCGCAGATCGACGGTTTCCGAGAAATGGGGGTGTTCCCGCCCGCGGTGCCGGTGCCCGAAGATGCGGACCGGGAGACCCGGCTGCTGGGGGCGGTGGGCTACTGGGTGCCGAAGGACTGACCGGCCTCGGCGGCCGACCGGGACCGGCGCGCCCGGTCGGCCAGGGTGATTGCTACGACGAGCACACAGACTGTCGCGACCAGGACCACCACCACGGTGACTCCCGTGACCGAGGCGAGCAGCGGCACCAGCAGTACCAGCGCCGCCGCGGGCAGGATCACCAGGGGCTGGATCTGCGACCTGGACACCAGCACCGCGTGCACGGCCCACAGCAGCACCAGGAAGACGCCCGCCGGCAGGGCCACCGCATAGCCCAGCGCCACCGGTGACACCTCCAGGTGATGACCGGCCTCGGCCACCGCCACCTCGAGTCCGGCACCGAGGGCCGCGAGCGCGGCGAACACGCCGTAGTGGCCGTACCCCCACAGGAAGGAGCGGCTGCGTTTGACGGAGAGCCCCTCCCCCGCGGGCTCGAGGAAGTAGAGCCACCAGATCGCGAACAGTGTCACCAGTGCCGCAGCGGACACGAGAACCAGGTCGCCGCTCACGCCGCCCTCGCTCAGGGCGTCCTGGACGCCGTAGGTGGCCGCCAGCACGCTCTCGCCGAGCAGGATGATGGTGAACAAGCCGTATCGCTCACTGATGTGGTGCGGGTGCCAGAAGGTCATGCCGGTGCGTTCCGCCCAGAGCGGCACGGCCAGGTCGAGCGCCGCGAAGACGAGGAACGAGAGCACGCCGACCTCTTCAGGCAGGGCCAACCGGGCCAGCCAGCCCAGTTGCACGAGGCTGACCCCCGCCGCATATCGCCAGGCCGTCACCCGGCTCGCCGGATGCTCGAAGCCGGCGCGCAGCCACTGGGCCACCAGGCCGATGCGCATGATGAGGTAGCCCAGCGTGATCGCGCGAAAGTCCTGCTCGGTGAACGCTGCGGGCACCCCGGCGGCGAGCACGAGTACCCCACCCATCTGCAGCATGGTGAGCAGCCGGTAGGGCACATCGTCGGTGTCGTAGGCCGACGCGAACCAGGTGAAGTTCATCCAGGCCCACCAAATGGCGAAGAACACCATCAGGAACGGGCCGACCTCTTCGAAGCCGTGGCCGCCCTCGATGCCGTGCGCGAGCTGCACCACAAGCTGAGCCACCGCAACGACGAAGGTGAGGTCGAAGAGCAGCTCGAGCGGGCTCGCCGCCCGGTGTGCCTCGCCGGTGTCGCGGGCGCTCATGCGCCGGTGGAGTCTGAAGCCGCCCGCATCCGTCATGCGCACAGCATATTGACTGGGCGTTACGAACGCACCAGCCGGGCGATGGCGTCGCCGGCTTCCTTGAGCTTGGCCTGGGCCTCGTCGCCGCCGACGGCCACGGCGTCGACGACGCAGTGGCTGAGGTGGTCGTTGAGCAGGCCCAGGGCCACCGACTGCAGGGCGCTGGTCATGGCCGAGACCTGGGTGAGGATGTCGATGCAGTACTTGTCGTCGGTGACCATGCCCTGCAGCCCGCGGGCCTGGCCCTCGATACGGCGCAGGCGCTTGAGGTAGTCGTCCTTGTTGGAGATGTAGCCGTGCGGGCCGTCGTGGGTGTGGTCTGCGGGGTGGTCTGCGGTCGTCATTGTGCGCTCCTGGCTGTCGGCTGACCTTATACCCCCTCACGGTATCACGATGGTGCGCTAGAGTACCCATAGGGGGTATCCCCATTCCGCAACATCCGTACGCAACATCCGTATCGTAAGAGAAGGTTCGCATCATGGCTCAGACAGAAACCGTCACCGACTACCTCGTCACCGGCATGACCTGCGGCCACTGCGTCGCCAGTGTCATCGAAGAGGTGTCCCTGGTGCCGGGGGTCAGCGCGGTGACCGTTGACCTCGCCGTAGGCGCCGCCAGCACCGTGCACGTCACGAGCGCAACCGCCCCCGCTCGGTCCGACATCCGCGCCGCCATCGACGAGGCCGGCTACGAACTGCAGACCACCGCGGGCGCCGCCGCGTGAACGAGCCCGTCGACCTCGTGGTCGGCGGCATGACCTGCGCGTCCTGCGCCGCCCGCATCGAGAAGAAGCTCAACCGGCTGCCCGGCGTGGTGGCCACCGTGAACTACGCCACCGACAAGGCCACCGTGCGCCTGCCGCAGGGCACCAGCATCGACGACGCCATCGCCACGATCGTGGCCACCGGCTACACGGCGCGGCTGCCCGCACCGCCCGTCGCCGCCCCGGCCGCCGAGCCGATCGAGCTGGATGCCGACACCCTCGCCCTCCGCCGGCGGCTGCTGATCTCGACGATCCTGGCGATCCCGGTGGCGGTGCTCTCGATGGTGCCGGCCCTGCAGTTCACCAACTGGCAGTGGCTTGCGCTCACGCTTGCCGCCCCGGTGGCCGTCTGGGGCGCCTGGCCGTTCCACCGTGCCGCCGCACTGAACGCCCGGCACGGTGCCGCGAGCATGGACACCCTGATCAGCGTGGGTGTGCTCGCCGCGTTCGGCTGGTCGCTCTATGCCCTGTTCCTCGGCGATGCCGGAATGGCCGGCATGACCATGCAGATGGACCTGAGCATGACGGGGTCAGGGTCCGCCGAGATCTACCTCGAGGTCGCCGCCGCCGTGACCGTGTTCATCCTCGCCGGGCGCTACGTCGAGGCCCGCGCCAAGACCCGCTCCGGCGCGGCCCTGACGGCGCTGGTGAACCTGGGCGCCAAGGACGTCGCGGTGCTCCGCGGAACGCTGGAACAGCGCATCCCGATAGCCGAACTCGTCGTCGGCGACGTGTTCGTGGTACGCCCCGGCGAGAAGGTCGCCACCGACGGCATCGTCGTCGACGGCGCCTCGGCCATCGACACCAGCCTGCTCACCGGCGAGACCGTGCCCGTGGAGGTGGGCCAGGGCGACACCGTGGTGGGTGCCACGGTCAACGCCGGCGGCCGTCTCACGGTGCGCGCCACCCGGGTCGGCGCCGACACCGAACTGGCCCGCATCGGCCGCCTGGTCGAGCAGGCCCAGACCGGCAAGGCGCCGGTGCAGCGGCTCGCGGACAGGGTGTCGGCGGTGTTCGTGCCCATCGTCTTCGTCATCGCGCTAGGCACCCTGGCCACCTGGCTGGTGCTCGGCGCCAGCGCCGAGCAGGCCTTCACGGCCGCCGTGGCCACCCTGATCATCGCCTGCCCGTGCGCGTTGGGCCTGGCCACTCCCACGGCGTTGCTGGTGGGCACCGGCCGTGGCGCCCAGCTGGGCATCCTCATCCGCGGGCCGCAGATCCTGGAGTCCACCCGCCAGGTGGACACCATCGTGCTTGACAAGACCGGCACCGTCACGACGGGGCGAATGGCGCTGCTCGGCGTGCACGTCACGGCGGCGGTGTCCGCCGACGCCGGCGAGACCGAACTCCTGCGGTTCGCGGGCGCGGCCGAGGCCGGCTCCGAGCATCCGATCGGCGTTGCCGTCGTGACCGGAGCCGCAGCTCGGGTCGGCGTGCTGCCGGCGGCCACCGACTTCGCCTCGGCGCAGGGCTTCGGCGTGCAGGCCGTCGTCGACGGGCACCTGGTGCTCGTGGGGCGGCCACGCTGGCTCGCCGACGAGTGGCAGATCACCCTGCCGAACGATCTGCAAGCCACGCTCGACACCGTCGAGGGTGCCGGCCAGACGGCCGTGGTCGTGGCTTGGGATGGCGAGGCCCGGGGCATCCTGACCGTCGCCGACGAGGTCAAGCCCTCCAGCGCCGCGGCCGTCGCACAGCTGGTGGCCCTGGGCCTCAGCCCGGTGCTGCTCACCGGGGACAATCCCACCGTGGCACGTTCCGTGGCCGACCAGGTGGGAATCGGCGAGGTCTTCGCGGGAGTGCTGCCCGCGGAGAAGGTGGAACGGGTGCGTGCCCTGCAAGCCGCCGGCCACGTTGTGGCGATGGTCGGGGACGGGGTGAACGACGCCGCGGCTCTGGCCGCCGCCGACCTCGGCATCGCGATGGGTACCGGCACCGACGTGGCCATCGAGGCCAGCGACATCACCCTCATGCGGGCCGACCTGCTCGCCGTGGTCGACGCCATCCGGCTCTCGCGGCGCACCCTGGGCACCATCAAGGCCAACCTGTTCTGGGCGTTCGCCTACAACGTGGCCGCGATCCCGCTCGCCGCGCTCGGTCTGCTCAACCCGCTCATCGCGGGCGCGGCGATGGCGCTGTCGTCGGTGTTCGTGGTCACCAACAGCCTGCGCCTGCGCGGGTTCCGGGCGTCGAGCTAGCGCCCTCCGCCGGCCGTGCCGTGCCGGGCGGCCGGCAGTCGCCAGGCCAGCACGGCCGTGACCAGACCGACGATGCCGAACACGACCTGCAGCGGGTGGAAGCCGATCAGCGAGAACTGCACGATCTCGAAGAGCACCAGGCCCACTCCGGCGGCCAGCGAGAGAAGGCGGGCGTAGGGGCCGCGGCGCCACTGCCAGACGGCGGTGACCGCGAAACCGAGCCCAACGAACAACGCCAGGGCGGCGCCGGGCAGCAGCCAGGTCTCGAACACGGTGCCCTCGAGGGCCGCGGAATCGGCCATCAGGAGCGAACCGTTAGGGGCCAGCATCCCCCGAGTATCGTCCGGCGGCCGGTTGAGCGCGAGGGGCGGCGAGCACGGTACGGCACGGCGGCACAGCACGCATCCGGCGACCCCTAGCTGTACTGCCCAGGCAGGTTAGTTAACCGCGTGATCGGTGGCTTGCCTCCGATGGCGGTGTGGTGCCTGTGGTGATTGTATTCGTGGAGCCAT
>NZ_SOGI01000055.1:0-6637 GCF_004403385.1 Cryobacterium sp. TMT4-31 | reverse complement strand
CCGCAGACGCTGCGACGTCCTCTATGCCATGCTCCGCGACGGCACCCTCTATCAAGCCGACCACCAGCTCGCCGCTTGACAAGAACATAGGGCCCCCCCGCACCGCACCTAAGTGCCGCCGGCATCTCCGCCCGGCTGGTGACCCCGGCCGAGCGGACACCAGAGGAAGCTTCCGCAGCGGAAGTTCAGGACGAGCTGATCGAGGAATTTTTGGGCGCCGGCGCGTACCTGTTCACGGTGCCGATGTAAAACCACTCGATGCCGTCCGTGTTCAAAGCGTGGGTGGACCAGATCTCGATCCCTGGTCGCACCACCCACGTCTACCCGGATGGTGCCCCCGCGACCGGCCGCCGCGCGGTCGTCATCTCCGCCCGTGGCGGAAGCTACGGGCCCGGCACACCCAACGACGGTCAGGACCACCTCCGCCCGACCCTGGAGCTCGCTGCCGGGCCTCGCACCCTCGGCCTTGACATCACCGGGTACATCACACCCGAGTGGACCTTGGCCCCAGTCACCCCGCAGTTCGTCGACTACATCCCCAAGCACGAAGAATCGTTGGCCGCAGCCCACGCGGCCGCCCGCGAACTGGGCGCCGCCCTCAGCGCCCACTAACCCACCAAAATACTTCCAGGAATCAGAGTGTGTCTATCTGAGGTATACCCCCCAACTAGGGGTCAGACACTGATAATGCGGGGTGTCTGAATGGCGTTTCATTTGCGTTGTTTGGCAGTGCCCGTTGCTGGGTCTAAGAGGTCACCTGGACAGAGTTGGTTGGAGCTTGATGGTCGGCCACCGCGTGGGATATGTGCGAGTCAGCACCCTAGATTAGAACAGTGTCCGCCAGCTTGACGGCGTCGACGTTGACCGGTTCTTCGAAGACAAGGCGTCGGGGAAAGGTCTGAACCGGCCCGAGCTGGAGGAACTGATCAAGCTCGTCGGAGACGGCGATACTGCGCTCGTTCACTCCACGGACCGCCTGGCCCGCAACCTGGATGATCTACGTTCGATCGTGCGCCGGCTCACGGCGAAGAAAGTACGGGTCGAATTCGTGAAAGAGCAACTGGCCTTCACCGGAGACGACATTGCCATGGCGAACTAGCTTCCGAACGTGATGGGGGCTTTTGCGGAGTTCGAGCGGTCGCTGATCCGCGAACGCCAACGTGAGGGTATTGCTCTGGCAAAGACTCGTGGGGTCTACCGAGGCCGCATTCCGTCCCTCGACAAAGCTCGAGCTGCGGAGCTGCGCGAGAAGGCCGCGGCCGGCGTGCCGAAAGCTGCTCGTGCGCGCGACTTCGGAATTAGCCGCGAGACCGTCTACGCGTACCTCCGCGGCGAGGCCTGACGGACCCGCCGTCGGGGCGAGTGCCTCCTGAGGTGGGACGCGCCAAGTCGAATCTGTACGCAGGACGCCGCTGAAGCTTCGGGCTGGTGCTCGGGATAGATGGCGCCTAAAGTATGTTTTGCGTTAATCACCCCCATCCAGTTCAGTCGTGATTAGGAGCGTGCCGCTGGCCTCGGAGCGGCGCGAGCTGACGTGGCGCGACATGAATCGCCAATACCGACAGGTGAGCGGCTCTACGGACGAAGACCTATGACCGCGCAATGCCGAGCAACGCGGCCATTTGTTGCCAGAGGTTCGCCAGTCGCGACGGGTCATCATAGAGTTTTGCTAAGAGCACGGCGCCCTCTAGTTGCGCAATGAGGCCTCTTCCGGTCTCCATGGTTACTTTATTCATTGGCAATGTGCCGACGGCCGCCGCTTTAGAGAGCGCGCTGAATACGAGTTGACTTTGATCGTCGAAGATTTCCCTGAGGCAACTACGAAGATCCGCTTCACTGGCGCCAGTCTCCAACGCTAAGTTGCCATAGAGGCAACCGATTATTGAACCTGTCGAGACGTGATGTTCGAGCTGAATGCCCGCTTGTTCGCGGAAGAGCGTCTCGAGCCCTCTCAAGTCATTCTCGTCATCGAGGAGTTCGAGCCAGCGACCTCTCTCTGCCGCCCAAGTAGTGCGGAGCGTCGCAACCGTGAGTGCCTGCTTAGAGGGAAAGAAATAGTAAAAACTGCCCTTGCGCACGTTGGCGCGCTCGCAAATCTCCGCTACGCCGATGGCTGAGTATCCGCGGTCGTGCAGGAGACTCCTCGCCGCTTCGACCAGCTGTTGTGGCGCATCGCTTGTTCGACCCATAAGAGCAGTATACGACCGGTCAAATATGTATAGTTGACCAGTCGTCTAGTTTCGGCATATCGAGAGGATGAATATGAATGATCAACCAAGCATCGAAGTGGCCGTGGCCTATCACAGCGGCTATGGGCACACCGAGCGTCACGCGCAAGCAATCATGGCGGGTGCGCGACAAAACCCGGGAAGCTCGGCCTCGTTGTTCAACGTGGCCGAACTCAATGACGAGCTGTGGGCCGGCCTGTCGGCCGCAGACGCGATCATCTTCGGAGCACCTACCTACATGGGGAGCCAATCGGCTGTATTTCAGGTTTTCGCTGAAGCGAGCGCTTCTGTGTGGGCCGTTCAGGGTTGGAAGGACAAGGTAGCTGCTGGGTTCACCAACTCCGCTGGAGTCAACGGCGACAAGCTCAACACGTTGACATCTCTGTCGCTGCTGGCGGCGCAACACGGCATGCACTGGGTTTCGCTGGGTCTTCCTCCCGGATGGTTGTACTCGTCGAATGGGAGTATCGACGATCTCAACCGCCTCGGCGGTTTCCTCGGAGCGATGGCGCAATCGCCCTCGGATGCGTCATCGGCCGTCGCTCCGCCCGAGGCCGATCTGCGAACCGCTGAGTATTTGGGGCGGCGAGTAGCTGAGGTTGCCACTCGGCTGCGTAGCCTGCCTGCCGCGGGGGTGCGCGAATGAACCGATTAAGCTCGCTGTTGAAGATTGCGCATCCGATCGTGCAGGGGCCCTTCGGTGGTGGGATTTCCCGTGTGAGCCTCGTTTCCGCGGTGTCGAATTCTGGTGGGCTGGGCTCGTTCGGTGCTCACATCCTTTCTCCGGGCGAGATTCGTGATGTGGTCGAAAGAATCCGCGCGCAGACTCTCGCACCCTTTTCGATCAATCTGTGGGTCCCGCAGCCGGGAGAGCAGGATCTTGTCGACCTAGCCCCACACATCAAGCGACTTGCACCACTTTATGCGCGCTTGGGGGTCGAATGGACGGGGACAGTCGAGGCTGCACCGAACTTCGATGAGCAGCTTGATTCGCTTCTCGATTCCACGCCACCGAGCATCAGTTTCGTAATGGGGCTTCCGCCCGTATGGGCCGTCGAGCGAGCCAAAATCAAAGGAATCGTGCTGATTGGTACGGCGACCACAGTCGCAGAAGCCAGAGTCATTGAAGCGTCCGGGCTCGATGCCGTCATTGCGTCCGGCAGCGATGCGGGCGGCCATCGAGGTGCGTTCCTCAGCCCGGTAGAAGAGTCATTGGTCGGCACCTTTTCGCTCGTCCCGCAGGTCGCAGACGCGGTTGACATCCCAGTGGTGGCTGCCGGAGGAATAGCCGATCGGCGCGGCATTCTCGCGGCACACGCTCTCGGAGCAGATGGGGTGCAGATCGGCACCGGCTTCCTCGCCACGGCAGAGTCAGGAGCGAGCGACGTACACCGCAAAATGCTCGCAAGTTCAGATGCGGAAACCACCGTCTTGACTCGCCTCTTCTCCGGGCGCCACGCTCGCGGTATCGTGAACTCCCTCATCAGAGAACTTTCAGCCGAAGAAGGCGCCGTTCCACCGTACCCGCTACAAAACGCGCTCATGCAGCCCCTGCGCAAGGCCGCGGCACAACTCGGCGAGAGCGACTACCTCAACCTGTGGGCAGGACAAGCCGCACCCCTCGCTGGCAGAATGTCGGCCGCGGAGTATATGGAGTCCCTCGTATGAACCCTTGCTAACTCGCTAGAACGGCAGCTCCTCTGGTCCGCTCCATCGGAGGAGCTGCCATACGGCGCCTTTGCCTCGGCCTCGAATCAGGTGTTCTCGAGCTGCTGCGTCGACTACTTCTCGGACCTTGATGAGCACTTTGCTCCCGTCCAAGGCCGAGCGTCTCGGAAAGCTGTAGACGTCCGAGACATGGCATTTGCGGAATTTACACACGATTCAACATTGTGGCGCTCGAGGGTGTCGCCGCAGGGGGAGCGAGGAAGAGGTGCGTCCGGTGGTCTGCCAGGTAGGAGGCGGGCGCGCGACGAGCAAGGTTGGGCGAACTGAGAGGTGCGGGAATGCGATGCGCGTTGTAACTTATAGAAATGTTTGCAAATGAGGGGGAGAGCTTCGTTGAGGTGTTCGTAGCTATCGCGGACACCGTGCAGACGGGCCATGACGTGATCGACACCATGGACGTTTTGGTTCAGGGGTGCACGATGTTCACGGCTGCTATTGCCGCGGGTATCCTCCTGGCCGATAGTAGTGACGTCCTGCATGTTGCAGCGTCCAGTAGTGAGCGGGCCAGCGATGTGGAAGAGGAACAGCTCGGGGCCCACGAGGGTCCGTGCCTGGACGCATACCGGTCGGGAGCCACGATTGACGTTCCCAACATCGCCGACGCTCGAGGGACATGGCCTGCTTTCAGCGCTATCGCTGAGGCCCGGGGATATCGGGCTGTTCACTCTGTTCCTATGCGGTTTGGTTCGCAAAGGTTGGGCGCGTTGAATCTCTTCTTGGCTGAGCCCGGCCGGTTGAGCGGCCGCGATGCAGAATTGGCTGAGGCGATGGCCCTGTATGCCGCGAACAGTGTTGAGCAGCACAGGAAGATCCAAGGCCACACCACCGTTCGGGACCAGATGAAAGTGATGCTTGAGGATCGAGTGCTTATCGAGCAAGCCAAAGGCGTCCTCGCCCAGCGTTACGGTGTGCCTATGGATCAGGCGTTTGGTCTGCTGCGGGCCGAGGCTCGCAGAATGCATACGGGCCTGCGCGATGCCGCAACAAAATTCGTTGTCCGGCCGTTCGGTGATGGCCAGAAAAAAATGATCAGCTAGCTGTACCGCCCAGGGAATGAGTTTGGGGGTGCTTGGCGTGATTTGGGGTCATTCCGGCGCCTTTTGTATTCGCTGGGCGGATTGTTGAATCGCACCGGAAGGCGGGATGCGTAGAACGCTTCCCAGTTCAGCTCCTAAGCGGTCCTCTGCTCCAAAGAGGACCTTTGCTTCGAAGAAGACTACGACTCCCAAGAAGGCAGGGGCCGCTGTGCCGCTCGCCAAAGCGACTAGGCCGTAGTCGGCGCGAGCGTCATTGTGTCTGCGGCATGCTCGGCGTGGTCGAGTAGTGCTCCGGCATCGCCGACAAACTGTCGAACACGTCGGATTCGGCGCGTTGACGCACTCCCGGGAGTGCGTTCGCCGGCCAGATAGGCGTGGATGGCCCTGCGGTCGTGGTCGGTGAGGCGGGCGATCTCACTGATCATCATCCCTTGTCGTTTGAGTCGCATGGATGTCCACGTCGTCCTCCTCTAGAAGCACCAGGAGCTGGGCACTTCGTGTACAGGTGTGTGGGCGAAGACCACCAGCAAAAAGGCCCACTCCTCTTTGCGAAAGCGACCCGGAGTGGGGAATTTCAGTGAGCGCCGTCAATCTGGAGAAGCATGCCGATGTTGTGTCCCATGTCTGAGTAATGCTGGGTGTTTAGTACCAGGCAGCCAGTTCCCGAGCGAGAGTGTGGCGTGATCGAGCAAGTAAGCCACGAACCGTTGACTCCGGAACGCCTAACTCGCTAGCGATGACGGAGTAGCTAGCACCGGAAAACTCGCGCATGACCCAGACTCGACGCTGATTCGTTGGCAATCCCGACAGGGCGAGCGACAAGGCTTCGTTCTGCAGGAGGGTCTCTACCACGGCGAAGGGGCTGTTTAGGAGTGCCGGCATATTCTCGTCGATCTCGATGGTGATTGGTCGCCGTTTTCGCAGCCGATCGAGGCTCTTGTTACGCACGACGCGCATAAGCCAAGCCTTCAGGTTCTCGCCGTCCTTCAACGCCGGAAGCTTTTCCCACGCAGTGATAAACGCCTCCTGCACGACGTCGTCAGATTCGGCATTTGAACCCAGCGTCCGCATGGCGTAGCCACGCAGCATCGGCCGATAGCGACGCACTAATACTTCGAATGCCGTCTGGTTCCCGGCGACTACGAAGTCCACCAAAACACTGTCGGTCTCATTCTCAAGAAGCAACTGACCAACACCGTCGGGCACCATCAGGTCCCAACATACGGAGAGGAAGGGCTCCCGGCTGTGCGTGGTTTAGGAAGGTTGACTGGATTCATGCGATGAGTATACGGACAGGAAGCCACTTAATGTGCTGACGATGGCTCAGTAAAATTGTCTTGGGGGTTGCCCTTGCGTGGCGAGCGCCGCGGTGCCCAGTTGCGGGCACGGAAACCACTTTGAGGTCCCGTCGTGAAGTCTCAGAGAAAGCATCCTTCGCAGCCTGGGCGTTGTTGTCGATCGCGCAGACGGGTCTGGCACCTCTATCTGGATGGGGAGACTCATGCATTGGATGAGTCCGACTGGTCTAAGTACCAGCCTTAACGTACCAAGACAACCGCATTGAGTCTTGTACCCTGTGGTCGGCAGTTGCGGCGTCGAAGTCGAGGTTGATTGAGCGACCACGCAGCATGTCGGAGCGGCGAT
>NZ_SOGI01000057.1:0-5046 GCF_004403385.1 Cryobacterium sp. TMT4-31 | reverse complement strand
GAGGCAGCCGGGCCGCCCTGCGGGGGCGCGGTCGGCGCGGCAGCGAGAGCCTCGTGCGCTGCCGTCGGCACCACGTGCCGGCGTCGGCGGGTGGGCATCGACGCGGCGGCACCGCGGCCCACGAGTACCGCCGGGGACTCCTCGGCGGGCTCCTGCGAGATGGTGCTGCCGGCATCCTGGGCGGCCACGGTGAGGTCGTCGTCGGCCGGGGCGGGCGCATCCGGTGCGGGCGCAGCGCTGTCGTCGGTGGCGCCGGCCTCGGAGAGGATCGTGATGATCACAGTGCCCACGTCGACGGTGGTGCCCGGCTGCACGAGTATCTCGCCGACGACGCCAACGTACGGCGACGGCAGCTCAACGAGCGACTTGGCGGTTTCGATCTCGACGAGCACCTGGTTGATCGAGATGGTGTCGCCTGGGGCGACCTTCCACTCGACGATTTCGGCCTCGGTCAGGCCCTCGCCCACATCGGGGAGGGTGAATCGGGAGACGCTCATGGGGTGCCTTTCACAGCAGGGGGATGATTAGTAGGCGAGGGAGCGGTCGACGGCTTCGAGCACCCGGTCGGGGCTGGGCAGGAAGTGCGTCTCCACCGCGGCGGGCGGGAACGGGGTGTCGAAACCGGACACCCGCAGCACGGGGGCCTCGAGGGAGTAGAACGCCCGCTCGGTGACGGTCGCGGCGATCTCGGAGCCGACGCTGACGAAGCCGGCGGCCTCCTGGGCCACCACGAGGTGGCCGGTCTTGTGTACGGACTCGAGAATCGGTGTGTAGTCGATCGGTGAGATCGAGCGCAGGTCGATGACCTCGAGGCTGATGCCCTCCGCCGCGGCGAGGTCGGCGGCCTGCAGCAGCACGCTCACCATGGCGCCGTGGCCGACAACGGTGACGCTGGTGCCGGTGCGCACCACCCGGCTCGCGTGCAGCGGGGTGCCGGCCGCGGTGAAGTCGACCTCGCCCTTGGGCCAGTAGCGGCTCTTGGGTTCGAAGAAGATCACCGGGTCGTTCGACGCGATGGCCTCCTGCATCATCCAGTAGGCGTCGTGCGGGTTCGACGGGCTCACCACGCGGAGGCCTGGGGTGTGCGCGAAGTACGCCTCCGGGCTCTCCTGGTGGTGCTCGATCGAACCGATGTGGCCGCCGTAGGGTATCCGCACGACGACGGGCATGGTGAGGCCGCCCTCGTGCCGGTTGCGCATCCGGGCCAGCTGGCTGGTGATCTGGTCGAAGCCGGGGAACACGAAACCGTCGAACTGGATCTCGCAGACCGGCCGGTAGCCGCGCATGGCCAGGCCGATGGCCGTGCCGATGATGCCGGATTCGGCCAGCGGGGTGTCGAGCACCCGCTTCTCACCGAATTCGGCGTGCAGTCCCTCCGTCACCCTGAAGACGCCGCCGAGCGGCCCGATGTCCTCGCCCATCATGAGCACCTTGGGGTCGTTCAGCATCGCCTGGCGCAGCCCCGCGTTGAGGGCCTTGGCCATGGGCAGGTTCGCGCTGGTCGGCGCGGCGGCGGTCGTTTCCTGCAGGGTCATCAGGACTCACTCCCGTCGAACGAGGTTTCGTAGGCGTCGAGCCAGGCCTTCTGCTCCACGACCAGCGGATGCGGTTCGGCGTAGACGTTGTCGAAGATGACGGAGCGGTCGGGTGAGGTGATCTCCAGGGCGCGGCGGCGCACATCCGCTGCGTGGTCTGCGGCCTCTTCGTCGACGGAGTCGAGGAATTCCTGCTCGACACCCAGGCCCTTGAGGTAGCTGCGGAAGCGCACGATCGGGTCGCGAGCGACCCAGTAGGCCAGCTCGTCGGGGTCACGGTACTTGGTGGGGTCGTCGGCGGTGGTGTGGGCGCCGACGCGGTAGGTCAGCGCTTCGATCAGCGACGGGCCGTGGCCGGCGCGGGCGTCGTCCATAGCCTTGGCGGTGACGGCGTAGCTGGCGAGCACGTCGTTGCCGTCGACCTGGATGCCGGGCATGCCGAAGCCGCCGGCCCGCAGGTAGAGCGGGGTGCGGGACTGGCGGGAGACGGGCACCGAGATGGCCCAGTGGTTGTTCTGCATGAAGAACACCTGCGGGGTCTGGTAGCTGGCCGCGAAGACCAGGGCCTCGTTGGCGTCGCCCTGCGAGGAGGCGCCGTCGCCGTAATAGACGATCACGGCCGCATCGGTGTCCGGGTTGCCGGTCGCGGTGGCGCCGTCCAGCTGCATGCCCATGGCGTAACCGGTGGCGTGCAGCGTCTGCGAGGCGAGCACCAGCGTGTAGAGGTGGAAGTTGCCGTGTTCCTCCGGTGTCCAGCCGCCGAGGGTGACGCCGCGCAGCATCCGCAGGATGTCGACCATGTCCAGGCCCCGGATCATGCCGACGACGTGCTCCCGGTAAGAGGGGAAGACGTGGTCCTGAGCACGGGTGGCGTAGGCGGAGCCGACCTGGGCGGCCTCCTGGCCGTGGCTGGGCACCCAGAGGGCGAGCTGGCCCTGGCGCTGCAGGTTCGCCGCTTCGGTGTCGAACTTCCGCACGACGACCATGTCGCGGTAGAACGTGCGGTAGTCGGCCTCGGTGAGGCGCTCGAAGTATGGCAGGAACTCGGCCGCCGATTCGGACGGCGAGAAACTCCCGTCCGTGGACAGGAGCTGCACGGTGGGAGAAGTCAGGGTGCGCACGGGTGCGTCGTTGGAGGTCACTGGCACCGTACTAACCTAGCCGCCGGGCCGCGTGCCCCGTTGGTAGATCCTGAACAATCTCAGCGCCGATCCGTAGGAGCGTGGCCACAGATTCCTCCTCGCCAATCGAGACCCGGATACCCTCCGGGTGGAAGGGCCGGACGACGAGCCCGGCATCGGTGAAACGGTCGGTGGTCGCCGCGGTCGCTGCGCCCAGCGGCAGCCAGACGAAATTGGCCTGCGACGGCGGGACGTTCAGTCCCGCGGCCACCAGGGCGGCACGGATGCCGTCGCGGCGTTCGGCGATCACGCCGACCCGTTCCAGCAGCTCGGGTTCGGCGTCGAGCGAGGCCAGCGCGGCGGCCGAACCCTGCCCGGTGACCGAGAGTGGGATCGCGGTGGCACGGGCGGCGTCGAGGATGCCGACGGGGCCCAGGCCGTAGCCGACCCGGAGGCCCGCGAGACCGTAGGCCTTGGAGAAGGTGCGCAGCACGACGAGGTTCGGGTAGCGCCCCAGCAGCGTCGTACCGTCGACGGCTTTCGGGTCGGTGACGAATTCGGCGTACGCCTCGTCGAGGATCACCAGCAGGTCGGCGGGGACCTGCTCCATGAACGCCGTGAATTCGTCGGCCGTGACGATCACGCCGGTGGGGTTGTTGGGGCTGCAGACGATCACGACGCGGGTGCGCGGGGTGATCAGCGCGGCCATCGCGGGCAGGTCGTGACCGTGGTCGGCGCGGTTGGGTGCGGTGACACTGGTGGCACCGGAGACCGTGACCAGGCTCGGGTACGCCTCGAACGAGCGCCAGGAGTAGAGCACCTCATCGCCGGGGCCGGCCGCGGCCAGGATCAGCTGCGACAACAGCGCCACCGATCCGGCACCGATGTGCACCTCGTCGGTGGTCAGCTCGTACCGGGCCGCGAGCCGCTCGCGGAGAGCGAGGGCGGAGGCATCCGGGTACCGGTTGAAGGCCGAGACGGAGTTCACCGCGTCGACGACGCCGGGCAGCGGGTCGAACGGGTTCTCGTTGCTGGACAGCTTGAAGGCGGAGGCGTTGGCCGCCTTGCCCTGCCGGTACGCCGGCAGCGCAACGATCTCAGGGCGCAGGCGGACCGAGGGCTGGTCTGAAGGGCTCACTCGGCGAGTCTACGCCGGGACATATTCGCGGTGCCGCATGCTCTGGCCGTATATGCCGCACCGGAAACCCACCCGGCGACCGGCACCGGCTGTCATAGTGGGAGCATGGGTAGTTTCCTGATCAAGCTCATCGTCAACGCCGTCGCCCTCTGGGTGACCACACTGATCGTGGCGGGTGTGCGGGTGGACTCGTACGCACCGGACACGACGGCCGTTGTCCTCACCTACCTGCTGATCTCGCTGATCTTCGGGTTCGTCAACGGGTTCATCGGCGGGTTCGTGCGGATCGTCGCGTTCCCCCTCTATGTCCTCACCCTCGGTCTGTTGTCGTTCATCGTGAACGGGCTGCTGCTGATGCTGGTGGCGTGGATTTCCGGCCTGCTCGGTTTCGGTCTGGTCGTCGAGAGTTTCTGGTGGGGCGTACTCGGCGCGTTCGTGCTGGGCATCGTCAGCTGGCTGTTCGGCCTGCTCGTACGGCCGCTGAACAACGCCACCTCCTAGGCCCGCGCCAGGTCAGTCGACCCGTTCGGCTCGCCAGACGCTCTGCTGCCCCGGTGACTCGCCCACGATCCCGTCCAGCTGCGCGCGGAACGCCACCAACCGGGGCTCCGGCGACCCGTCGACCAGTCGGGCGGTCTCGCGGTAACCCACCAGCTGATGCGCCGGCATGACCTCGTCCGCCGGCACCTCCCGGCCGGCGAAGAGTTCCCGCCGCACGTAGAGGCGCTGGTCCTCGTCCGACGTGGAGCCCAGAGCAGGAACGAGGTCGTCCTCGTGCTCGACCGCGATCGCCGGCAAGCCCTCTGGCAATGGCAGGTCGGTTTCCGGCGACCCGAAGGTGACCAACCCCACGGCGTTGATGTCGCCACGCGAGACCAGCTGGTTGGCGATCAGCCCGCCCTGCGAGTGCGCCACCGGCACCACGGGGTCGCCGGGCTGCACTCCGGCCGCCTGCATGGCCTGCAGCACCGCCCGGTACGAGCCGGCCTCCTGGTCGGCTACGGCCGCGACGTTGGAGGCCATGTCCCACGGTTCGCTCGAGCCGGTCGGACTCCATTCCACGGTGCCGCCGATGAAAACCAGCCACGACGGATGCGCCGCGTCGCCGTAGCGCTCGATGCGCACCTGACCGCCGTCATCCTCGGTGGGGATGCGGTCGGCGAGGTCGGCGAACCCTGCGGGCGGGCTCGGCGGCGCGAGCGTGGCCGGCCCGAGCGGGGCCGGCCCGAGCGTGGCCGGCACAGCGCCGGAG
>NZ_SOGI01000059.1:0-4240 GCF_004403385.1 Cryobacterium sp. TMT4-31 | reverse complement strand
CTGCCGGCTGGGCAGGCTGGGCCGGGGCAGGGCGCGGCCGCGGTGCAGCCGGGCGCGCGGTGCGGCCCGGCGGGTGGAGTGCGCGGTCTTGCCGCCGGAGACCAGCGAGCGCACCGGGGCGAAGGTGTCGTTGCTCACCAGTCCGGACCAGACCAGGTCCCACAGCGCGTCGACGAGGGCACCGTCGTCCTGGCTGCCGACCGAATCGGCCAGCTGCCGGAAGAAGTAGCCACCACCACCGCCCAGCGTGGCGAGGATCTCCCGCTGCAGCGCCGTGGTGTCCAGCTCGGTGGGCACCGGCAGGGTGAGCGGGGCGGTGTCGGCCAGATGCAGGCTCACCCAACCATCGTTGCCGGCGAGCGTTCCGGCGCCGGCCCAGAGCACCTCGCCGGCGTTGGTGAGTTCGTCGAGCATGCCCGGGTTGTAGTCGCTCACCCGGGCGGGGAGGATCAGGGTCTCCCAGGCGGAGGCCGGGATGCGAGCGCCCTCGAGCTGTTCGATCACGGAGACCACGCCGTCGACACCACGCAACTTACCGCCCACGTGCTGCCAGGCCGGCAGGAATCGACCGAGGGTGGCCTGGTCGACAGGCTCCACCTCGTGTCGGAGCGCGGCGAGCGAGCGTCGCCGCAGGCGCCGCAGCACCTCGGCGTCGCACCATTCGCTGCCGCTGCCGTGCGGGCGGAACTCGCCCTCGACGATCCTGCGGGCATCCGCCAGGCGGCGCAGGGCGCCCACGGCGATGGCCGTGCCGAACCCGAATCTGGCGGCGACATCGGCGGTGGTGAACGGGCCGTGGGTACGGGCGTACCGGCTGACCAGGTCGCCGAGCGGGTCTTTCACACTTTCGGTGAAGGCCTCCGGGATGCCCGGTGCCAGCGGAACGCCGAGGGCGTCACGCAGCCGGCCGGCGTCCTCGATCACCGCCCAGCGCTCCTCGCCGGCGATGCCCACCCTGAGGGCGCGGCGCGCGGCGGTGAGCGCATCCAGGTGTGCACGCGCCTCGGCCTCGCCGGCGGCGGGCGGGGCGGAGGCGCCGTCGGACTCCGACTCACCGACCGCATCCGCCGGCTCGCTCCGTTCGGCCACGCCGGTCGCGGCTTGCAGTCGGGCGGCGATCTCGGCCACGGTGAGCGGGCCGAGCCCGCGGAGCAGGTCGGCCACGCCCTCCAGGCCCTTGGCCCGGCGGTCGGGGGCCAGGCGCTGCAGCTCCGCGTCGGTACGGTCGATCACGACGGGATCGAGCAGCTCCCGCAGTTCCACCCGCCCGAGCAGTTCGGCGAGCAGGCCGGAGTCGATCGAGAGGGCGGTGGCCCGGCGTTCGGCCAGCGGCGAGTCGCCCTCGTACATGAACGCCGCGACGTAACCGAAGAGCAGAGCGTTGGCGAACGGGCTGGCCGAGTCGGTGCTGGTCTCCACCAGGCGGATGGCGCGGCTGGCCACCTGCTTGGCCAGGGCCACGAGGGCGGGCAGGTCGTAGACATCCTGCAGGCATTCGCGGATGGTTTCGAGGATGATCGGGAACGACGGGTATTCGCGCGCCACGTCGAGCAGCTGGGCGGCTTTCTGGCGTTGCTGCCAGAGCGGTGAGCGGCTGCCCGGCCGGTACCGGGGCAGCAGCAGCGCCCGGGCGGCGCACTCCCTGAATCTGGAGGCGAACAGGGCGGAGCCGCCGACCTCGTCGGTGACCAATTGCTCGAGTTCGTCGGGGTCGAAGACGAAGAGGTCGGCGCCGGGCGGTTCGGCCTCGGTGTCGGGGATGCGCACGACGATGCCGTCGTCGCTGGCGACGCAGGCGCCGTCGATGCCGAAGCGTTCCCGCACCCGCGCGCCGACCGCCAGGGCCCACGGGGCGTGCACGGTGAGGCCGAACGGGGAGTGCAGGATGACTCGCCAGTCGCCGAGCTCGTCGCGGAACCTCTCGACGACCAGGGTCTGGTCGGTGGGCAGGTAGCGGGTGGCTGCGCGCTGCTCGTCGAGGAAGACCAGCAGGTTGGTGACCGCCCGTTCGTCGAGGCCGACGGCCAGGCAGCGGGCTCGGGCCTTCGCGGGCGTGAGCGCGGACACCTCGCGGAGGAACGCGCCGATGGCCGCGCCAAGCTCGGCGGGCCGGCCCAGGCCGTCGCCCTTCCAGAACGGCAGCCGGCCCGGTTCGCCGAACGCGGGCAGCACGAGCACCCTGTCGTGGGTGATCTCCTGGATGCGCCAACTCGTGGCGCCGAGCGCGAAGACGTCACCGACGCGGGACTCGTAGACCATCTCCTCATCGAGCTCGCCGACCCGGCGGCCGGTGGGCTGGTCGCCGCCGACCATGAAGACTCCGAACAGGCCACGGTCGGGGATGGTGCCGCCGCTGGTGACGGCCAGGCGCTGCGCGCCGGGCCGGCCGGTGAGCAGGCCGGTGTCGCGGTCCCAGATGATCCGTGGGCGCAGTTCGGCGAACTGATCGGACGGGTAGCGTCCTGCGAGCAGGTCGAGGGTGGCCTCGTAGGCGGAGCGGGGCAGGGTGGCGAACGGGGCGCTGCGCCGTACGGCGTCGAACCATTCCTCGGCGTCGATGGGTTCGAGCGCGACGGCGGCGATGGTCTGCTGGGCGAGGATGTCGAGGGGGTTCGCGGGCACCTGCAGCGACTCGATCATGCCCGACACCATCCGCTCGGCGGCGACGGTGGCGTGGATGAGGTCGGCCCGGTGCTTGGGGAAGATGATGCCCCTGGACACCTCGCCGACCTGGTGGCCGGCCCGGCCCACGCGTTGCAGGCCGCTGGCCACCGACGGCGGCGATTCCACCTGCACGACCAGGTCGACCTCGCCCATGTCGATGCCGAGTTCCAGGCTCGACGTGGCCACCACGCAACGCAGCCGGCCGGACTTGAGGTCGTCCTCGATCATGGCCCGCTGTTCCTTGCTGACCGAGCCGTGGTGGGCGCGGGCGAGGAGCAGCTCGGCACCTTCGGTCTGGCCGCTGCCGCCCATCAGCTCGGCGGGCGGCCGCGGTGGCGGTGCGGTGGCGGTCGTTCGGGCAGCGGATGCTGCGCCGGCCTGGGCACCGGCCGCTCCCCCGGCGTCCGGGCCGCCCGCGAGCACCAGCTCGGCCTCCTCGGCCGCGGCGAGCCGCTCACTGTAGATCTCGTTGAACCGGGCGGTGAGCCGTTCGGCGAGGCGGCGGGAGTTGGCGAACACGATCGAGGAGGAGTGCGCGAGCACGGCGTCCACGATGGCTTCTTCCACGTGCGGCCAGATCGACCCGGTTTGCGGGGCCGCGGCGGAGGTGGCGCCCTCCGAGGCGGGCACGGCGCCGAGCTGGGTCATGTCGTCGACGGGCACCACGACGCGCAGGTCGAACCGCTTCTCGTTCTTGGGCGCCACGATCTCCACGGGTGCTTGACCGCCGAGGAACCGGGCCACCTCAGACGCCGGCCGCACCGTGGCGGACAGGCCGATCCGCTGCGCGGGGGTGGCCAGGAGCGCGTCGAGGCGTTCGAGGGACACGGCGAGGTGGGCGCCGCGCTTGCTGGCCGCGACGGCGTGGATCTCGTCGATGATGACGGTGTCGACGCCGCGCAGGGACTCGCGGGCGGCGGACGTGAGCATCAGGAAGAGCGATTCGGGGGTGGTGATGAGGATCTCTGGCGGTGTCTTCACGAGCGCCCGGCGGTCCGCGGCGGGGGTGTCGCCGCTGCGCACGCCAACGGTCACCCGCACCGGCGCCAGGCCCAGCCGTTCGGCGGCCTGGCCGATGCCCACCAACGGGGCGCGCAGGTTGCGTTCGACGTCAACGCCGAGAGCCTTCAGCGGCGAGATGTACAGCACCCGGGTGCCGGTGGGCGCGGCGGCCGCATCCTGTTCAACCGGTGTCGTGGAGGTCGAGTACAGCTTGTCGAGGGCCCAGAGGAACGCGGCCAGGGTCTTGCCCGACCCGGTGGGGGCGACGACGAGGGTGTGCGATCCGCGGGAGATGGCGTCCCAGGCGCCGAGCTGGGCCTCGGTGGGCGCATCGAACGCGCCGGAGAACCAGGTGCGGGTGGCCGGTGAGAGGCGCTGGAGGATCTCCGTCATCTACCCATCCTTGCCGATACCCCCGACATCGGCTCGTAAAGCCGCTCTTATCTGTTGCCGATGCGGACATCTGCGCCCGGTGCGCCGGGGGTGGATTCAACTGGTCGATGCAACACCGCTGTTTTCTTGGTCTGAGAGTAGCTGATGCAGGGCTTCTCGCGGGGTGGCTGCGTCGAGCCGT
>NZ_SOGI01000046.1:0-3216 GCF_004403385.1 Cryobacterium sp. TMT4-31 | reverse complement strand
TTGTTCTCGACCGTACATCGAGAACCACATAGTGGACGCATAGCAGCTTATTCAAACTGAGTGTTATCAAATTATCGGCTTATTAGTACCGGTCAGCTCCAAGAGTCTTTAGTCCTCTCTTCCACATCCGGCCTATCAACGCAGTAGTCTAGCTGCGAGCCTCTCCCCCTAAGGGATGGAAATCTCATCTCGAAGCCGGCTTCCCGCTTAGATGCTTTCAGCGGTTATCCGTTCCGAACGTAGCTAATCAGCGGTGCTCCTGGCGGAACAACTGACACACCAGAGGTTCGTCCATCCCGGTCCTCTCGTACTAGGGATAGATCTTCTCAAATTTCCTGCGCGCGCAGCGGATAGGGACCGAACTGTCTCACGACGTTCTAAACCCAGCTCGCGTACCGCTTTAATGGGCGAACAGCCCAACCCTTGGGACCTACTCCAGCCCCAGGATGCGACGAGCCGACATCGAGGTGCCAAACCATGCCGTCGATATGGACTCTTGGGCAAGATCAGCCTGTTATCCCCGAGGTACCTTTTATCCGTTGAGCGACAGCGCTTCCACAAGCCACTGCCGGATCACTAGTCCCGACTTTCGTCCCTGCTCGACTTGTCAGTCTTACAGTCAAGCTCCCTTGTGCACTTACACTCGACACCTGATTGCCAACCAGGTTGAGGGAACCTTTGGGCGCCTCCGTTACTTTTTAGGAGGCAACCGCCCCAGTTAAACTACCCACCAGGCACTGTCCCTGAACCGGATCACGGTTCGAAGTTAGGTATCCAATATGACCAGAGTGGTATTTCAACGATGACTCCACCTGAACTAGCGTCCAAGCTTCAAAGTCTCCCACCTATCCTACACAAGCCACACCGAACACCAATACCAAGCTGTAGTAAAGGTCACGGGGTCTTTCCGTCCTGCTGCGCGTAACGAGCATCTTTACTCGTAATGCAATTTCGCCGAGTTCGCGGTTGAGACAGCTGGGAAGTCGTTACGCCATTCGTGCAGGTCGGAACTTACCCGACAAGGAATTTCGCTACCTTAGGATGGTTATAGTTACCACCGCCGTTTACTGGGGCTTAAATTCTCAGCTTCGCCTTGCGGCTAACCGTTCCTCTTAACCTTCCAGCACCGGGCAGGCGTCAGTCCGTATACATCGTCTTGCGACTTGGCACGGACCTGTGTTTTTAGTAAACAGTCGCTTCCCACTGGTCTCTGCGGCCTTCGAACGCTCCAGGAGTAAATCCCTTCACGCCTCAGGCCCCCCTTCTCCCGAAGTTACGGGGGCATTTTGCCGAGTTCCTTAACCACGATTCTCTCGATCTCCTTAGTATTCTCTACCTGATCACCTGAGTCGGTTTGGGGTACGGGTGACTAAAACCTCGCGTCGATGCTTTTCTTGGCAGCATAGGATCACTGATTTCGCCCTTACGGGCTACCCATCGGGTCTCAGGCTTAATGAACGACGGATTTGCCTATCGTTCGCCCTACATCCTTAGACCGGGACAACCATCGCCCGGCTCAGCTACCTTCCTGCGTCACACCTGTTAATACGCTAACCGCACCAGCATAGGGTCGCACGCTAGGCCTCACGCTTCACCCCGAAGGGATCCATCTAGAGGATTCAGATGCTTAGCATTACTGGATTAGCTTGGACGGTTTTTCATCAGTACGGGAATATAAACCCGTTGTCCATCGACTACGCCTGTCGGCCTCGCCTTAGGTCCCGACTTACCCAGGGCGGATTAGCCTGGCCCTGGAAACCTTGATCTTTCGGAGGACGGGTTTCTCACCCGTCTTTCGCTACTCATGCCTGCATTCTCACTCGTGTAGCCTCCACGGCTGGTTTACACCGCCGCTTCGCTGGCCACACGACGCTCTCCTACCCATCAACACGGCTGAACCAACACCACAAGGGTGCGGCTTACCAAAAATATCAATGCCACAACTTCGGTGGCGTGCTTGAGCCCCGTTACATTGTCGGCGCGGAATCACTTGACCAGTGAGCTATTACGCACTCTTTCAAGGGTGGCTGCTTCTAAGCCAACCTCCTGGTTGTCTATGCAACTCCACATCCTTTCCCACTTAGCACGCGCTTTGGGACCTTAGATGGTGGTCTGGGTTGTTTCCCTCTCGACGATGAAGCTTATCCCCCACCGTCTCACTGCTGCGCTCTCACTTACCGGCATTCGGAGTTTGGCTAACGTCAGTAACCTTTTAGGGCCCATCGGCTATCCAGTAGCTCTACCTCCGGCAAGAAACACGCAACGCTGCACCTAAATGCATTTCGGAGAGAACCAGCTATCACGAAGTTTGATTGGCCTTTCACCCCTATCCACAGCTCATCCCCTCCATTTTCAACTGAAGTGGGTTCGGTCCTCCACGACGTCTTACCGTCGCTTCAACCTGGCCATGGATAGATCACTTCGCTTCGGGTCTAGGACATGCGACTGAATCGCCCTATTCAGACTCGCTTTCGCTACGCATTCCCCTCTCGGGTTAAGCTCGCCACATATCACTAACTCGCAGGCTCATTCTTCAAAAGGCACGCTGTCACACCAACAAAGGGTGCTCCAACGGTTTGTAAGCAAACGGTTTCAGGTACTATTTCACTCCCCTCCCGGGGTACTTTTCACCTTTCCCTCACGGTACTTGTTCACTATCGGTCATGTAGGAGTATTTAGGCTTATCAGGTGGTCCTGACAGATTCACACGGGATTTCTCGGGCCCCGTGCTACTTGGGATACTCTTCGCGCCATTGGAACATTTCGACTACGGGGTTCGCACCCTCTATGACCAGGCTTTCAATCCTGTTCGTCTATATTCCTTTGTAACGCTCACTGTTCGGCAGAATCAGCAGAAAAGTCCCGCAACCCCGACCATGCAACGCCTGCCGGCTATCACACATGATCGGTTTAGCCTCTTCCGGGTTCGCTCGCCACTACTAACGGAATCACTATTGTTTTCTCTTCCTGTGGGTACTGAGATGTTTCACTTCCCCACGTTCCCTCTACCCGCCCTATATATTCAGGCGGGAGTCACCAGGTCACCTTGCGGGCCTGGCGGGGTTTCCCCATTCGGACATCCTCGGATCACAGTTCGTTTATCAACTCCCCGAGGCTTATCGCAGATTACTACGTCCTTCTTCGGCTCTACATGCCAAGGCATTCACCGTTTGCTCTTGAAAATTTGAAATCACATGAGTTTGAATCGATTAAGTG
>NZ_SOGI01000069.1:0-2513 GCF_004403385.1 Cryobacterium sp. TMT4-31 | reverse complement strand
TTGAGCACGGCTGGGCACGCCCGAGTTGCGAGGCAGCCTGGTGGTCCAGACGGCCGTGCGCGGGTGACTTGTCGGGGTGAGCCCAGTTTTGGGGGTGCTGGATCTTCCATGCGGCCCTGGGCTGTGTCTCAGCCAGTGAGACACCCGCTGTCGACACCGATTCAGCGAATGTCACCTCATTCCTTTTGCTCAGGCCCTCTCAGTGCGCCGTTAGTGTCGGGATATGCGATCTCTGCGCTTTGCTGCCTCCACCGTCCTCGTTGTGCTGACCGCCTCGCTGGCTTCGTGCGCGGCCGTGGCGCCGGCAAGCGCCCCTGCCTCCTCGAAGGTCACGGCCGAGACTATTGACACAACAACGCCGCTCACCTGCGCGGATCTGTTGTCACCAGACGCCGCGGTCCTGGCGCTCACGGGCACCGATGGTGTGACGCCCGCGCTAGTGGAGGCCGTACAGCCTTCCTACGCCGTCGAGCACGCATTGCTCACCGGAGCTGGCGGACTCGCCTGTTCCTGGCGAGCGGGAACGGGACAGGTGGGCATCAGTGATGAACAGGGCGATTGGGCGTATTTGAGCGTTGAGGTGCTGCCCGACGCGGCGGCCGACTGGGTGGCCCCGTATGCAGGCGATGTCCCCTCCGAGGAACACCGAACAGTCGGCCAGGTCGACGCGGTAACCAGCGCAGGCGAGTCCGGATGGCGGATATCCGCTCCCGTGGGGACCGCCTGGGTCGACATGCGGGTTACCTCGTCGGGGCTCATCAGTGGTGGGAGCCGATTCGAGGGTGCGTCGTTCGATGGCGTCCTCGATGCAATGATGCCTGCCGCAGAAACGACTTTTGCGACGATCACCGCGGCGACGGCTGACCAAGTGGGCTGGCCAAAGGGTCAGTTCCGCGAGGGCGAGGCACGCTGTGACGGTGGCCTCGACCAGGTGGGAATTGAGAACGCGCTGCAGCTTGACGGGGCGTCGGTGGAGTACACCCTGGTCGATTCGCGCGCGAAAATCATCGACGGACTCGCCGACGCTGTGGAGGCGCGAATCGGTGTGTTCAGGTGCGAGCTGTTCGCAGAAGGATTCGGGAACACTGAAATCACCGTCATACGCGGCTTCGACCCGTTCATCGAGGAGCTGGCGACGATGCCCGACATCTCGTCAGCGCTCGAACCGATCGTTCTCGACGGAGCAGTGGCAGGGGAGACGGCGCTGCAGGCGCGTCGTGAGGACGGGCCTCGCTCGCCTGTCTATTTCACTCTCGGCCAGACGCTCTTTGGCGTGGCATCCGACGGAGCGGCCACAGTTGCTGAGGCGATCATCGCCCAGACCCGATGAGAGCTGATTTCTGGAACGGGACGGTAACCCAGACTCCGGTGCACCCGCGCCTACGAGAACCCGGTCGCTGTGGCTGACAACGGCAGACGAAGCACGCGAGTTGTGGGAATCGCGCGTCACGGGCGTCTGAAAAGATCGAATCCGTACACGACCTTTCTGCGGTGGATGGCGATGGTGATGGCTGTCGCAGTCGTCAGCACGGCCTCGGTGGCCGCCATTGCCGTCTCGAACTTTAGTCAGAAGGTCGATGACAATGCCATCGACATCGGCGTCGGGCAGACCAATGCTCCAGCACCCCAGCTTGGAAGCTACAGAGAAGGGTTCAACATCCTCATGGTCGGCGTCGACAACGATGCCGCCCAGGGTGCCGCGTATGGTGAACGAGACGCGACCCTCAACGATGTGAACATTCTCGTGCACGTGTCTGCAGACCACACCAACGCCGTCGTGGTGAGCATCCCCCGTGACCTCATCGTGGCGCACCCCGAGTGCACAGACGCCAAAACCGAAGAGACTTTTGACGCCATGTCGGCGCGCCCCATCAATGAGGCCATGGCTCGCGGGGGACTACCCTGCGTGGTCCAGACGGTGTCCGAGCTGACGGGACTAGACATCCCCTACGCCGGCGTCATTACCTTCAGCGGTGTTGTGCAGATGAGCGACGCCGTCGGCGGCGTACCCATCTGTCTGAGCGCGCCCATCAACGATCCTGACGCGGGCCTCGACCTGCCTGAAGGCCCGAGCATCGTCGCCGGGGCGAATGCTCTGGCATTCCTGCGCAGCCGCGAAGGCGTCGGCGACCGGAGCGACCTGGCGAGAATCTCCTCGCAACAGATGTACATGGCCTCACTCATGCGCACCGTCAAAGGCAACGGCACGCTCACCAACATCCCTACTCTGATCAACCTGGCCGACGCTGCCGCGACCAACATCCGGCTCTCGACCAACCTGGCCGACATCAACACCATGGTCTCCATGGCCCTTGCACTCAAAGACATCAACCTGGATCGACTCCTGTTCGTGCAATATCCCGGCACGACCGGCGACCCCGACTTCCCGAACAAAGTGGTGCCGATCCAGGAAGTGGCGGATGAGCTGTTCGCCAAACTCGCGGCCGATGAGCCCTTCGCGCTCCCTGCTATCACGCCAGAAAGGCCCGCTGATGAACCTGCACCCGAAGAGA
>NZ_SOGI01000045.1:0-2227 GCF_004403385.1 Cryobacterium sp. TMT4-31 | reverse complement strand
GGCCTCGAAGGTCGCCGGGGCGGCCAGGAGCCAGAGGGACTGATCCATCAGGTGCTCCACGGTGCGCTCGGACAGGCGCAGCAGGCAGGCGGTCTCACTCACAATCGTGCGGCGGGCCACGTCCCGGTCCTCCCACCGGCTGTAGGCGGCCGCGCGGGCTTGGTCCTCGGTCAGGGTGGCCGCGTTCACGTCGGCCAGCCGGATGCTCTCCGGGTTGCCGTGCAGGCGCGAGGAGACGAGCGGGTCCTCACTCCAGCCCTGCAGAGCGACGAGGAACTCGGCCTGCCGGGCCTGCGCCTGCGCAATGGCGCGGGCCTCGACCGCGATCAGCTCGGTGCGGCGGGCCAGCTCCGAGCAGACCGACTCGTCCAGGGCCGGGTTGGGGACGTACGGCCCGAAAGCGGTCGGGTCAACAGGGGAGGGGGTGGAGCCAGGTGGAGCGGACTCCGGAGAGTGGTCGTCATCATCCGGAGCGGGCGGTACTGCCTGGTCGGGGCTACTCATGATGAGATCGTCTCACCTACCACTGACACTGTAAAAGGTTCCGCGAGCTGTGAGAAAAGCCCCAGAAATCGCGGGCTTCTGGGGCTCAACTCACAGTTCGCGGGGGCGTCAGCGGAGGATTTCTACCATCAGGACCCAGGCGTCGAGCATGGAGCCGATGACGGTGAGGATCACCCCGGCCGCGACCAGGTAGATGCCGGTGGAGGAGCCGGTGACGATGAGGAGCACCGCGCCCAGCGCGAAGGGAAACAGCTGGAGGGCCGCGAGCGCTAGATAGAGGGCCAGGGAGAACCGCCCACTCGCGCTGTTCCGTGCCCGGTGGCGGAGTGAGATCGTATGCAGGACGACCGCCGGGCCCACGGCGACGAGCACCTCGACGCCCAGGACCGCCCCGGGCTGGCCGGGCACCAGAAGGAGGCCGCCGGTCACCACCACCAGCACGAGGGAGCCGACGGCGGCCGCGGCCCGTGCCGTCAGCCCGGGCAGCGCGAGGATCTCCCGGATGTTCACCGAGATCGCCACCATGACGAGGCCCGCCAGCGCCGCGGCGGCGCCCACCATGGCCACGGCGAAGTCACCCCAGCCTGTCGTCACCGTCTCGTCGCTGTCTCGTCGCTGTCTCGTCCATGGTTGCCTTCGCTCGGATGCCGACACGAAAGCGCGACCGCTCCGATCGTCATGAACCCATCGGTGCCTGACACCGGCCACGGCGCGGGACCAATGACCCCCGTGTGACCAGCAGTTTGACAGCCGTTTGTTCTACGCTGGGGGCATGAGAAGGCGCAGCGGGGAACCGATCTACAGCACGGCGATTGCAGCGGGTCGCACAATTTTCGGAGCCTTCAGGCTCAGGCCGTCGGCGTCGGGCCTCACCAACCTTCCGGACGCCGGAGGGGCGGTCCTCGCCATCACCCACTTCGGCTACGCGGACTTCGCCCTCGTGGAGTGGATGACCTGGCGAAAGAACCGCCGGCACATCCGCTTCATGGCCAAGAAGGGTGCGTTCGACAAGCCCGTCGTCGGCTGGCTGTTGCGTGGGATGCGGCACATCAACGTCGACATGACGGCCGGGGCCCAGGCCTACGCCGACGCGGTGCGGGCGCTCAACGCCGGCGAACTCGTCGGGGTGTTTCCCGAAGGGGGAGTGAACGCGTCGTTCACCGTGCGGGACCTGAAGACCGGTGCGGCGCGGATGGCGATGGAGGCCGGGGTGCCCATCGTGCCCATCGCTGTCTGGGGTGGCCACCGGCTGCTCACGAAGAACCACAAGCCATCCGTGCGGGAGGCCTATCGCACCCCGGTCTCCTTCGCGGTCGGCATGCCGGTACGTGTAAACGCCGAGGACGATCCGCAGCAGGTGACCCAGCGACTGCACGGCGTGCTGCAGGAGCTCGTGGACGGCCTGCAGGCGCGTTACCCGGAGCCTGGTGCCGGCCGCTGGTGGCAGCCCGCCCACCTGGGCGGAACCGCGCCCACCCCGGCGGAGGCCGCCGCGACGGAAGCGGAACGACAGCGACGCAAGGCGGCCGCCAGAGCGGCCCAAACCCCGGCCGGGTGAACCGCGCCGTCCGCAGGTTTGCCACCGCGGGGTCGGCACCCACCGGCCCGAACCGGATGAGCTAGATGTGCTGCCCAGGCAGGTTGGTCAATCTGCTGATGGGTACGGCGCCGCCGATTCCGGTGTGGGGCCTGTGGTGATTGTATTCATGGAGCCAAGCCGGCA
>NZ_SOGI01000048.1:0-2101 GCF_004403385.1 Cryobacterium sp. TMT4-31 | reverse complement strand
GGCGTGCCCTCGCTCGGGGCGGGCGGGCCGTAGGCGGGCGGCGGCGGCGTCGGCTGGCCGGCCGGACTCACCGGCGGAACCGGCGGCGGCTGCTGGGCGCCCGACGGGGTGGATTCGGCATCGCCGGCGGGGCCGCTCTGGCGATCCGGTGGGTCGCCGGCCATGCTGTCCTGCGGGAAGTCGGGCACCTGCGGCACGTCGGGGACCTGCGGCACGCTCGGAACCTGGGGAACCTCGGGATGTGGTGTGTTCGGATCGGTCATGATCGTCATTCCTTTCCTGTGAACGCCTGGTCTGATCCAGGCCGCCCGGCCGCCCGATCGGGCGGCCGGGGTGGCCGGCGAGCGCGGTCTGCCGAGCCTTCTAGTAGGTGGTGTACGAGCCTTCGCTGATGCCCGCCATGATCACGCCGATCGTGACGATGAGGAAGATGAGTCCGCTGATCAGGCCGACGTAGCCGAGCACGAGGCCGGCGATGGCGAGGCCGCGACCCTTTTCGCCGGTGCGCTTGATCTGGCTGAGCGCAATGTGGCCGCAGATCACGGCGGCGAGGGACACGAAGAACGCGCTGACCAGGGAGATGATCGCGAGAACGTTCCACTTATCGCCGGCGGCCGGCTGCCCGTAGCCCTGCGGTGCGTAGGCCTGCGGGGCGGCAGGTGCGGCGCCGTAGGCCGGGGCGGCCGGGGTCGCACCGTAGGCCGGCGGCGCGGGCGGGGAGTAGGCCGGCGGCGGCGTGGGCTCGTTCGAGTCCGGCTTGTTCACGGCGGGCTGGTTCGGGTCGGTCATGGGTGACTCCTTCACGTGGTGCAGCGTAGGGAATGCAAGGGCACTGGGTGCGATGGGTGCCATAGTGGCACCCGCGCCGTGGGGGTGTCAACGTGCTGGCTCTGCGTAAAACCCCCACCATGACAGTATCGCGTCCGCGCGAGAAACTCTTGGTGAGATGCGGTTTCAGGCCTGGATGAGGCCCACCGGGAGGGTAGAGTCCGCCCCGAAATCGAGGGTGGAGGGCGCGCGCCCCGCCATGATCAGCTGCGCGCCGAGCGCCGCGATCATGGCGCCGTTGTCGGTGCAGAGCGACAGGGGCGGGATGCGCAGCGCGATACCGGCCGCATCCGTGCGTTCCTGGGCCACCTGGCGCAACCGCGCATTGGCGATCACCCCGCCGCCGAGCAGCAGCCTGGGCACCCCGAGGTCGGTGCAGGCCGCGACGGCCTTGGTGAGCAGCACGTCGACGACGGCCTCGCGGAAGCTCGCCGCAACGTCATTGATCGGCACGGTTTCGCCGGAGTCACGCTTCTGTTCCACCCACCGGGCCACCGAGGTCTTCAGGCCGGAGAAGGAGAAGTCATAGCGGTGCTTGGCGACATCCTTCTGGTGGCTGAGGCCGCGCGGGAAACGGATGGCGGTGGGGTTGCCGGTGGCCGCGACCCTGTCGATCTGCGGCCCGCCGGGGTAGGGCAGGCCGAGCACCCTGGCGACCTTGTCGAAGGCCTCACCGGCGGCATCGTCGATGGTCTCGCCGAGCAGCTCCACGTCGGAGACCAGGTCACGCACCAGCAGCAGCGAGGTGTGCCCCCCGGAGACCAGCAGGGCGATGGTGGGGTACTCCAGCGGCGCATCTGTGTCGACGCCCTCGCCGCGCAGCAGGTCGGCGCCCACGTGGCCGACGAGGTGGTTGACGGCGTAGATCGGCACGTCCAGCGCCACCGCGAGCGATTTGGCAGCGCCGACGCCGACCATGAGTGCACCGGCGAGGCCGGGTCCGCTGGTGACGGCGATGGCGTCGATCTCGTCGAGCCGGATGCCGGCTTCAGCGACGGCCGCGTGGATGGCGGGCACCATCTCTTCGAGGTGGGCGCGAGCGGCAACCTCCGGCACGACGCCGCCGTAGCGGGCATGCTCGTCCATCGACGAGGCGATGGTGTTGGAGAGCAAGGTGGTGCCGCGCACAATGCCGATGCCGGTCTCGTCGCAGGAGGTTTCGATGCCGAGCACCAGCGGGTTGGTGCGGTTGAGCGGGCGGGCCGGGGCGGCTGATGCTGCAGGGTCGGCGGCGGGTGCGGCCGGGTCGGCGGCGGGTGCGGCCGGGTCGGCG
>NZ_SOGI01000003.1:0-1455 GCF_004403385.1 Cryobacterium sp. TMT4-31 | reverse complement strand
CCCCGTTACTTTCTTCGTAGCCCTTGATCCTGTAGTTATGTGAGGGTGTTGGCCTGTCAGGCCCGGCATGGTTCTTGCCCCAGTCGTCCATGATCCGGGGGTGTTGTCACCGGGCCTGACTGGCATCGGGTGATCGCTGATAGGGGCTGGACCGGGACTTGTCCCAGGCCGTTCGTAACGTGGATGCCGGGACTTGATGCCGCGGTTCAGGCCGACTTTGTGGAACCTGAGACGGAGGATTCATGATCGAGAACTACGACAGCGTCGACGTCTTCATCGGCGTGGACGTCGGCAAGGGAGAACACCACGCGGTCGCCCTCGACCGGGCCGGCAAGCAACTCTTCGACAAGGCACTGCCCAACGACGAAGCGAAGCTGCGCGAGCTGATCGGGCAGTTGAAACGTCACGGCCGGTTCTTGTTCGTCGTCGATCAGCCCGCAACCATCGGAGCCCTGCCGATCGCCGTCGCCCAAGCCGAAGGCGTCCTCGTAGGCTACCTGCCGGGCCTGGCCATGCGGCGCATCGCGGACCTGCACGCCGGCGAAGCCAAGACCGACGCCCGCGACGCGGCGATCATCGCCCAAGCCGCGAGGAGCTTCCCGCACGCTCTGCGGTCGCTGCAGCTGGCTGATGAGCAGGTTGCTGAGCTCTCGATGCTCTGCGGCTTCGACGACGATGTCGTCGGCCAGATCACGGCCACGAGCAACCGCATCCGCAGGCTGCTCACCCAGATTCACCCAGCGTTGGAGCGGGTCCTGGGCCCGCACCTGGACCATCCCGCGGTGCTTGATCTGTTGCAGCGTTACCCGACACCGGCGGCGATGAAAGCCGCCGGCACGACCCGACTCGGCTACCGTCTCGTGAAGCTGGCCTCGCGCATGGGCCGCCGTCTCGCGGACGAGATCACTCAGGCCCTGAGCGAGCAGACCGTCGTGGTCACTGGCACGAATGCCAGCAGCATCGTGCTGCCCAGACTCGCCGAACAGCTCGCCGCCTTGCGCCGGCAACGCGAGGAGATCGCGGTCGAGGTTGAACGACTCGTGGAGGCACACCCTCTTCACCCCGTCCTGATCAGCATGCCCGGAGTCGGGATCAGGACCGCCGCCAGACTCCTCACCGAAGTCTCCGGGAAGGACTTCGCGACCGCCGGCCACCTCGCCGCCTATGCGGGCTTGGCGCCCGTGACCCGGCGCTCGGGCAGTTCCATTCGCGGCGAGCATCCGTCCCGACGCGGGAACAAGATCCTCAAACGGGCACTGTTCCTATCCGCCTTCGCCGCGCTCCGCGACCCGCTTTCACGCGCCTACTACGACCGCAAAATCGCCCAGGGCAAACGCCACAACCAAGCCCTCGTCGCCCTCGCCCGCAGACGCTGCGACGTCCTCTATGCCATGCTCCGCGACGGCACCCTCTATCAAGCCGACCACCAGCTCGCCGCTTGACAAGAACATAGGG
>NZ_SOGI01000029.1:0-1446 GCF_004403385.1 Cryobacterium sp. TMT4-31 | reverse complement strand
GATCAGTGGCGAACGGGTGAGTAACACGTGAGTAACCTGCCCTTGACTCTGGGATAAGCACTGGAAACGGTGTCTAATACCGGATACGAACTTCAGCCGCATGGCTAGGAGTTGGAAAGAATTTCGGTCAAGGATGGACTCGCGGCCTATCAGCTAGTTGGTGAGGTAATGGCTCACCAAGGCGACGACGGGTAGCCGGCCTGAGAGGGTGACCGGCCACACTGGGACTGAGACACGGCCCAGACTCCTACGGGAGGCAGCAGTGGGGAATATTGCACAATGGGCGCAAGCCTGATGCAGCAACGCCGCGTGAGGGACGACGGCCTTCGGGTTGTAAACCTCTTTTAGTAGGGAAGAAGCGAAAGTGACGGTACCTGCAGAAAAAGCACCGGCTAACTACGTGCCAGCAGCCGCGGTAATACGTAGGGTGCAAGCGTTGTCCGGAATTATTGGGCGTAAAGAGCTCGTAGGCGGTTTGTCGCGTCTGCTGTGAAAACCCGAGGCTCAACCTCGGGCCTGCAGTGGGTACGGGCAGACTAGAGTGCGGTAGGGGAGATTGGAATTCCTGGTGTAGCGGTGGAATGCGCAGATATCAGGAGGAACACCAATGGCGAAGGCAGATCTCTGGGCCGTAACTGACGCTGAGGAGCGAAAGCATGGGGAGCGAACAGGATTAGATACCCTGGTAGTCCATGCCGTAAACGTTGGGAACTAGATGTGGGGACCATTCCACGGTCTCCGTGTCGCAGCTAACGCATTAAGTTCCCCGCCTGGGGAGTACGGCCGCAAGGCTAAAACTCAAAGGAATTGACGGGGGCCCGCACAAGCGGCGGAGCATGCGGATTAATTCGATGCAACGCGAAGAACCTTACCAAGGCTTGACATATAGAGGAAACGGCTGGAAACAGTCGCCCCGCAAGGTCTCTATACAGGTGGTGCATGGTTGTCGTCAGCTCGTGTCGTGAGATGTTGGGTTAAGTCCCGCAACGAGCGCAACCCTCGTCCTATGTTGCCAGCACGTAATGGTGGGAACTCATGGGATACTGCCGGGGTCAACTCGGAGGAAGGTGGGGATGACGTCAAATCATCATGCCCCTTATGTCTTGGGCTTCACGCATGCTACAATGGCCGGTACAAAGGGCTGCAATACCGCAAGGTGGAGCGAATCCCAAAAAGCCGGTCTCAGTTCGGATTGAGGTCTGCAACTCGACCTCATGAAGTCGGAGTCGCTAGTAATCGCAGATCAGCAACGCTGCGGTGAATACGTTCCCGGGCCTTGTACACACCGCCCGTCAAGTCATGAAAGTCGGTAACACCCGAAGCCAGTGGCCAAACCCGCAAGGGATGGAGCTGTCGAAGGTGGGATCGGTGATTAGGACTAAGTCGTAACAAGGTAGCCGTACCGGAAGGTGCGGCTGGATCACCTCCTTTCTAAGGAGCACAGCA
>NZ_SOGI01000071.1:0-1392 GCF_004403385.1 Cryobacterium sp. TMT4-31 | reverse complement strand
CGGTGGAGCAGGCGGCGAGGCCGGCGACGAGCAGGCCTGCGGTGGTGAGGCCGAGTGCGGTCTTGGTGAAGCTGCGCATGATGAAGTCCTTTGCTGTGGGGGAGTGCTGCTTGGTATGCAAATGGTTCGTCCCCACGTCAGAAAAGGTTTGGTCCTCGTGGCGTTCGCGTGCGGGATGCGGCCCTAGAAGTGGCGGAATCGATCCGGCGCGAGATCCCAGGGGTCCTTGCCGAGGAGTTCGGCGACCCCGCGGAAGACGCAGCTCTCGATCACCATGCGCTGATGGAACTCGTCATTGCGGTGCAGTCCGCTCAGCCGCTGGATCGGCAGCCGGAAGAAGGTGATGCGACGCTCACGGGCATCCACCGCGTAACGCGCCACCCCCACGCCGGGAATCACGTTGAGCGGCCCTGCGGCCACCTCGAAGGACACATCGGCGAGTTCGGCCGGCCACACCATGCGCAAGTAGTCGACCGTCGACGCGATGGTCATGTCGAAAGTGTCCACCCGCGTACGCAGGGGAGGAAGGAAAGGTCCGGTGGCAGAACTGCGGATGCCACGGCCGTGTCGGTCCCGGCCCCGACCGCGCGAGGTCGGTGCTTGCACGGTTGTGCGGCGTGAACGAGGCATACCCCCAGTCTACTTCCGGGGCATCGGCGGTACCCTGAATCACCATGTCAGTCAGAGCGTGTTCAAGAATCTCCTGCAACGATGAGGCCGTGGCGACTCTCACGTTCTCCTATGCCGACTCGATGGCTGTCCCGGGACCGCTCGCCGGCACCCACGAGCCACACACCTATGACCTCTGTGAACGGCACGCGCGTGTGACCACCCCGCCTCAGGGTTGGCAGCTGATCAGGCATCGAATCGTGTCGATCGCGGATGCCCAACGCGGCGTTCAGCCCTCGCCCTAGTCGTCTCTCGGACACCCGCTGTCGGCGCGCCATATGGGGCAAACCACCCCGACACGCCCGGGTGTCAGATCCAATTTGCGGCCCCTCCGGAATCCCCGTAATGTCATCTCTCGTCACCCCACAGGTTCGGAAAAGCCGCAGAGCTTCCGGCCTCAAGCGGGACCAACTCCCAGTCAAAACAACCCACATCGTTTCGGTGTGGCTCTTCGTTTTGGCCAGGAATCAGCTCTTCGCAAGATCCCTCGGATCGAACGAACGGAGCGTTTTCAGGCACTAGTTTGCCGGAAACACGCCGCTCAGTCGATTTGACACGGATTCGAACGGAGGCTAAGGTAGTCAAGTTGCCCCGGAGCGACAGCCAATCACATGGCCTGAAGTCGGGTGCGTCCGATCCTTGAGAACTCAACAGCGTGCACAATGTCAAATGCCAAAAACCTCGGTCGTAGGGTCCCTTTCTAGGGGATACCGCGAAAGAGAT
>NZ_SOGI01000062.1:0-1232 GCF_004403385.1 Cryobacterium sp. TMT4-31 | reverse complement strand
GGTGGATTCAACTGGTCGATGCAACACCGCTGTTTTCTTGGTCTGAGAGTAGCTGATGCAGGGCTTCTCGCGGGGTGGCTGCGTCGAGCCGTTTTCGTGGTCGGTCGTTGAGCTTGTCGGTGACGAATTCGAGGTATTCGGGGTGGTAGCCGGAGAGGTCGGTGCCCTTGGGGAAGTACTGCCGTAACAGCCCGTTGGTGTTCTCGTTCGAGCCGCGCTGCCAGGGCGAGTGCGGGTCGCAGAAGTAGATGTCGATGCCGGTGGCGATGGTGATGTCTCGGTGCTTGGCCATCTCGATGCCTTGGTCCCAGGTCACTGTTTTGCGCAGTTCTGCGGGCATCTTCTCGATCGCGATGATCATCTGGTCGCGAACCTCGATCGCGCCGTGTTTCTCGGGGAGGTGCAGCAGCATCAAATATCCGGTTGCGCGCTCAACCAGGGTGCCGATCGCTGAGGCGTTTCCGGCGCCGGTGATGAGGTCGCCTTCCCAGTGGCCGGGAACGGCGCGGTCTTCGACCTCCGCGGGCCGGTCGGTGATCATGACCATGTCGCGGATGCGCGATCCGGGTTGTTGCCGACCCTGAGATTTGCGCAACGTCCGCCCGGTCCGCAGCGCCGTAACCAGGTCGCGGCGCAGCTGGCCGCGCCCTTCAACATAGAGGGCCTGATAGATCGTCTCGTGAGACACCCGCATCTCCATGTCGTCGGGGAAGTCTCGCCGCAGCCGCAGACTGATTTGCTCCGGGCTGTGTTCGGCGCTCAACCCAGTTTGCACGTATTCCAGCAACCGGTCGTTATTGGCCAGCTTCCCGCCGCGGGGCCGGCGCGCTCGATACCGGGACTGTTGCTCAGCGAACGACGGACGATACCCGCGCCTCGTCATCCCGCCGCGCAGTTCGCGGCTGATCGTGGACGGCGCCCGCCCAAGCCGGGCCGCGATCGAGCGCATGCTTTCGCCTTGAGAACGGCCAAACCAGATCTCCTCCCGATCGAGGAACGTCAAACGGCTCGACGGGTCAACGCGCGGGGGAACCATCCCGCCAGCCTGACTTACCCAGTTCGCAGCCGTCGACCGATTCACCCCCGCGCCGGCAGCCGCATCCGTGACCGTGCCGCCGACCCTGAGCTCCTCCCAGAACCGACGACGAACCTCACGCGGAAACCCAACACGACCACCCATAACCAACACCTCAATCAATCAGGTGTTGCAACGACCCCCTGAACCCAAGGGG
>NZ_SOGI01000041.1:0-1091 GCF_004403385.1 Cryobacterium sp. TMT4-31 | reverse complement strand
TGTACTGCCCAGGGACGTTGGTTGATGTGTGACGTCTTGAAATGACGAAGACCTCCGGTGGAGGGTGGAGCTGTCTAGTTCCCCAACCCGTCCGGAGGTCCTCGTGTCTCACGCTAATGCTGCTCTCACCCCGGTTCAACGTCTGCGGATCGGAAGGCTGGTCGTCGATGACGGCTGGCCTGTCGCCCATGCAGCGGTGTTCTTCCACGTGTCATGGCCGACCGCGAAGCGGTGGGCCGACCGGTACGCGGCGATGGGCCGCGACGGCATGCAGGATCGTTCATCGCGCCCGCACCGCAGCCCCACAAAGACTCGCCCGGAGCTGGTGCGGAAGGTCGTGCATCTGCGCTGGAAGAAGCGCCTCGGGCCCGTTGGGATCGGCGCCCGTCTCGAGATGCCGGCCTCGACCGTTCACGCGGTGTTGACCCGCTGCCGCCTCAACAGGCTGCGGCATGTCGACGTCCGTACCGGCGAGCCGGTCCGCCGCTACGAGCACGAGAGACCCGGCGCGATGATCCATGTTGACGTGAAGAAGATCGGCAACATCCCGGACGGCGGCGGCCACCGCTATGTCGGACGGCAACAAGGAGCCAAGAACCGGCAATCGACCCCAGGCACCACCCGGAACAGACATCACCACGAGCTTCTGGGAACAGCGTTCGTCCACACCGTGATCGACGACCACTCCCGGGTCGCTTATGCCGAGATCCACGGCGACGAGAAAGCCGAGACCGCCGTCGGCGTCTTGAAACGAGCCGTGTCCTGGTTCGAAGCGCGCGGTGTCACCGTCGAACGTGTCCTTTCCGACAACGGCTCCGCATACCGATCCCACGCCTGGCGCGACACCTGCGCCGAGCTTGGCATCAAGGTCAAGAAGACCCGCCCCTACCGGCCACAGACCAACGGGAAGATCGAACGCTTCCACCGCACCCTCGCCGACGGCTGGGCGTTCTCCCGCCACTACAACAGCGAATCAGCCCGCCGAGCAGCACTGCCAGCATGGCTCCACGAATACAATCACCACAGGCACCACACCGCCATCGGAGGCAAGCCACCGATCACGCGGTTAACTAACCTGCCTGGGCAGTACA
>NZ_SOGI01000024.1:0-1073 GCF_004403385.1 Cryobacterium sp. TMT4-31 | reverse complement strand
GGGTGGGTGACTTCTGAGGTCGTCCGACGATCTGATCCACGCCGGCTCGAGCAGCTCTCCGCTGTGATTGATCACGTCTCCGCGGGCAGCGCACAACACACCGAGCTCCAGAAAGAGGTCGATCGGCTTGCCCTGCGTATCGCCGTCAAACGCAGACGAACCACCTGTTCCCTGCTCTGGTTCTTCGGACACGTGTTCGCGCTTGGCACCATCTAAGTACTTTTCCGCATTGTCCTGGGTTCGATCCTTGCGATCATTGATCCCCGCTACCTTGCACCGGACCTGACCAGGCAGTTTTGGGTCGGATACGTGGCCGCCCTTGTCACGGTTTTCACTCGCCTGACGATCCGGTCTAGCTGGTTCGATTCTGAATATCAGAGGATCTCTTGCGAGCCCAAGCCCACCTTCACTTGGCGTTTGCTCTTCACGGCCTAGCAGCAGGTAGACCTGCGGTCGATGGTTGACTGAATACGATTTCGGCGAGTGCAGTGGTCCTGGATTTCACTCAGTTCGTAGTCGTTTTGAGGTTGAATTAGGGTGTGAGCAACCCAACTGACTTCCCTCGCCGAAGCGAGAACGCCGCGAAAACTTACCCGGTCCTCTCAGAGGGAATGGAGGGAGATTTGCGCGTCACTCGTCCACGTGCCTCGACTCAAGAGAAGGAGACGATCTTGGCGGACGCAAGACGCCGAGATGATGAAGCCGACCTCCGCGATGTCGAAGCTGACAAGCGTGCCGAGGCCGCCGACCTTCAGGCCTCTTTGGATACCGACGAGACCCATACCGGTCCTAGCGAACGCCGCGCGGCCGCACTGGATCGCTCCCACGCCAAAAGCGATCGCGAATCTTCCGCCGCCGATCGAGCCCAGCTGTCCAAGTTGGAAAACAGCCCAGACTAAAGGTTCACCCCTCCCCACGCCTCCCGGCTTCGTTCTGACGCAGCAAGTCATAAGTGCGGGAACCGGGACTGAGCCATCGCCGCTCCGACATGCTGCGTGGTCGCTCAATCAACCTCGACTTCGACGCCGCAACTGCCGACCACAGGGTACAAGACTCAATGCGGTTGTCTTGGT